>DATMNJ010000213.1:0-3242 GCA_035569175.1 Thermoanaerobaculia bacterium
GTCCCGAGGTGCGCGCAGGCGCGGCAGCCGTCCACGAGGGAATAGTCGACCTGGAACCGTTGGCCCTCGCTGCGCAGGTGCAGCGGCATCGCGGCCGTTTCTCCGAACCGGCGGCCCGGAAAGATCGTGACGTTCGGATACGACTTCGCGATCGAGGCGTAGACCCGGTCGAACAGAAGCGCCTTCGGGTCGATCAGCTTCGGATCGTCGACGTCGAGCATCGGCGGATCGCCGTTGACCAGGAAACACACGCCGTTCTGGTTGGCGCGGAAGGGATACACCGCGCACGCGATTCCCACGATTCCCGTGGAGCGAAACTCGCGGAGATACCCCTGATCGCCGGTGCGGCGGGTAAACGCCACCGCCGCCGGGGACGCACCCGCTTTCGCCATCGCGCGGACGAAGCAGGCGCCGAAGTCGCCCGCGTGCTTGTCGCACGCCTTGTGCGTCGCCGCGAGGAATCCCTCGGGAGGAACCCACACGGCATCGGGCCCGACGGGAGCGATCGGGACCGGCGGGACGGAGGGCGCCGGGGTCGTCTGCGCGCAGACGGCTCCCGCGATCAGGAACAAGACGGCGGACGGACGCACGCTCGCCACGGAGTTCTTCTATCATCTTTTGCGCGGACCGTTCGCTCGCGGCGTCTCTTGCCCGCGGCGCGGCCTTCTTGAGTACAATCGAGCTCCGATGCCCGGCGACTTCGTTCACCTCCACCTCCACAGCCAGTACTCCCTCCTCGACGGCGCGAACAAGCTGCCCGAGCTCTGCAAGCGCGTCGCGGAGCTCGGCATGCCGGCCGTGGCGGTCACCGACCATGGGAACATGTTCGGCGCCTTCCACTTCTTCCACGAGGCGCTGCAGCAGGGCATCCGGCCGATCATCGGCGTGGAGGCGTACATCGCGCCCTCGGACCGCCGCAACCGCGAGGCGCAGGCGGCGAGCGAATCGGGCGAGGGCTACGCGTACCACCTGACGCTCCTGGCCGCGACGCAGAAGGGCTATCAGAACCTCGTGCGCCTGGTCTCGGAGGCCTACCTGACGGGCTTCTACCACCGTCCGCGCATGGACAAGGCCCTCCTGCGCGAGCACGCCGAGGGTCTCATCGGCCTCTCCGGCTGCCTCAAGGGAGAGGTCGCCGGCGCCCTCTCGCGAGGCAACTACGCCGCGGGCAAGGCGGCCTTCCTCGAGTACGAGGAGATCTTCGGAAAGGGCAACTTCTTCGTCGAGATCATGGACCACGGCCTGCCCCAGCAGACGGCGATCGTTCCGGACCTGCTGCGCCTCTCCAAGGAGACGGGAGCGCCGGCCGTGGCCACCAACGACAGCCACTACCTGCGCCGCGACGACGCCTTCCCCCACGAAGTTCTCCTCTGCATCGGGATGGGCAAGACGCTCGAGGACGAGCGCCGCATGCGGTTCTACAACGACGAGTTCTACGTCAAGGATCCGGACGAGATGAAGGCTCGGTTCCGTAACTGGAGTCTCGAGTCCGTCTCGAACACGGTTGCGATCGCCGAGCGCTGTGCCGTGTCGTTCGACACGGGCGGCCTCCACCTCCCGACCTTCACCGCGCCGGGCGGCCGCCCGCCCGCGGAGCACTTCCGGGACCTCGCCGCCGACGGGCTCGAGCGCCGGCTCGCCGAGCTCTCGACGGTCGACGCCGCGGCGATTCCCCCCGAGAAGTACCGCGAGCGCCTCGTCTACGAGATCGGCGTCATCGAGAAGATGGGCTTCCCGTCGTATTTCCTGATCGTCTCCGACTTCATCCGGTACGCCCGCGAGCAGGGCATCGCCGTCGGCCCGGGCCGCGGAAGCGCCGCGGGCTCGATCGTGTCCTGGGCCCTGCGGATCACGGAGATCGACCCTCTCAAGTACGACCTGCTCTTCGAGCGCTTTCTGAACCCGGAACGGATCTCGATGCCCGACATCGACATCGACTTTTGCCAGGCACGGCGCGGCGAGGTCATCGAGTACGTCACCAAGAAGTACGGCAGGGAGAACGTCGCCCAGATCGTGACGTTTTCGCAACTGAAGCCCAAGCTCGCCGTGCGCGACGTCGCGCGCGTGCTGTCGCTGCCGGTTGCCCTGGGCGACCGCATCGCCAAGCTCGTGCCCGACGGGCCGGACGTGAACTTCGAGCGCGCGTTCCGGGAGTCGCCGGGGCTCAAGGAAGCGATGGCCTCGGACGAGTCGATCGCCCGCGTCGTCAAGATCGCCGAACGGCTCGAGGGCCTGTCCCGGCACGCCGGGATCCACGCGGCCGGCGTCGTCATCGCGCCGCGTCCGATCATCGAATTCCTGCCTCTGTACCGGACCAGCAAGGACGAAATCACGACCCAGTTCGACATGAACGCCGTCGAGAAGATGGGCCTCCTCAAGATCGATTTCCTCGGGCTCATCACGCTGGACATCCTCGAGGCGACGGTCGAAGCCGTCCGCGAACGGCTCGGCGTCGTGCTCGACATGGGCCACCTGCCGCTCGACGACGAGCCGACCTACGAGCTGTTCCGTTCGGGGCGGACGGCCTGCGTCTTCCAGTTCGACTCGGGAGGCATGCGCGATCTGCTGCGCCGCGCCAAGCCGCGCGTCTTCGCGGACCTCGCCGCCCTGAACGCCCTGTACCGGCCGGGCGCCCTCGACGCCGGCACGGTCGAGGACTACGTGCGCCGCCGCGGGGGAACCCGCTTCACGTACCCGCTGCCCGAGCTCGAGCCGATCCTCTCCGAGACGCTGGGGATCCTCGTCTACCAGGAACAGGTGATGCGCATCGCGCAGCGTGTCGCCGGATATTCGTTGGCCGAGGCGGACCTGCTGCGTAAGGCCATCGGCAAGAAGAAACGCGAGATCATGGTCGCGGAGGGAGAGAAGTTCATCCGCCGCGCCGTCGAGCACGGCACCCCGAAGAAGAAGGCCCAGGACCTCTGGACCCTCATCGAGCCCTTCGCCCGCTACGGCTTCAACAAGTCCCACGCCGTGGCGTATGCGATGGTGGCCTACAAGACGGCGTATCTCAAGGCCCACTACCCGGTGGATTTCATGGCCGCCAACCTGTCGTCCGAGATCGGCTCGACGGACGGCATCGTCAAGGTGCTCGGGGACTGCCAGGAGTCCGGAATCCCGGTGCTGCCTCCCGACATCAACGAGTCGGGGACGAGCTTCGCCGCGGTCGGCGGCGCCATCCGCTTCGGGCTCGCCGCCATCAAGGGGGTCGGCGAGGCTGCCGCCCAGGCGATGCTCGAGGA
>DATMNJ010000214.1:0-7287 GCA_035569175.1 Thermoanaerobaculia bacterium
GCGATGGCCGCCGTGGACGAGCACTTGATCCACCGCGGAGACGGGCTCGTCCTGCTTTTCACGCCGCCGTTCGATCGCACTGCCCTCGAGCCCGGGTACATCAAGGGCTACGTCCCCGGCGTGCGCGAAAACGGCGGGCAATACACCCACGCCGCGGTCTGGGCGATGATCGCCTTCGCCGCGCTCGGCGACGGCGACAAGGCCGGCGAGCTCTTCGCGATCCTGAACCCGATCAACCATGCGAGTACGCGCTCGGGCCTCTACCGCTACAAGGTCGAACCCTTCGTGATGACCGGCGACGTCTATTCCCAGCCCCCCCACGCCGGCCGCGGCGGTTGGAGCTGGTACACGGGAGCGGCCGGCTGGATGTACCGCGCCGGGGTCGAGTGGATCCTGGGCTTCCGCCTGCGCGGCGCCGTGCTGCACCTGGACCCCTGCATCCCGCGGGCGTGGCCCGGGTTCGAGATCCTGTTCCGCTACCACTCGTCCCGCTACCGGCTCGCCGTCCAGAATCCGAGGGGCGCCATGCGCGGCATCACGCTCGTTTCGGTCGATGGAGAGCCGGTGGAGGGCCGCGAGATCCCGCTGCTCGACGACGGCCGCGAGCACCGGATCGAAGCCGTCCTGGGTTGAGGACGCGTTTGAGGCAACTTCACCCCGGCTTCATGCGGATTTCGGAGTATTCGCGTGCGTTCCGAGCTGCCTCCGAACGCGGAAGGAGGTTCGATGCCAGCCACGAGCCTGTTCGAGCACGCGAGCAATACCAGGTCCGTCGCCGCGGGGACCACGATCTTCAATGCGGGAGATGCGCGCGATGACATGTACGCCGTCATCGAAGGCGAGGTGGATCTCATCGTCAACGGCAAGCTCGTCGAAACCGTCGGTAAGGGCGGCATCTTCGGCGAGATGGCCCTGATCGACAAGGAGCCGCGCACGGGGACCGCCGTTGCGAAGACCGACGCCCGGGTCGCCGCCGTCGACGAGACCCGCTTCCTCTTCCTGATCCAGCAAACGCCCAATTTCGCGCTGCACGTGATGCGCGTTCTGTCGGACCGGCTTCGCCGCATGGACCGCCGCCTCGCCGAGCGCGACTGACGAGGCGCCAGCAACCGCCGGGCGCGGCCGTCTCCGCGTCCTTCTCCCCCGCCGTCCCGACCCGGCATCCTGGACCCGCTGGTCAAACGGCGCTTTCGGGCGAGAGGTCGATCGCCGACATGCCACCAAAGACAATGAGAAGATTCGCGCGGAGGGATGGCCGAGTGGTTTAAGGCGGCGGTCTTGAAAACCGCTGTGCCGGAAACGGTACCGAGAGTTCGAATCTCTCTCCCTCCGCCAAGGCAAAGCCTTCGAGCCTGGGGTTCCGGCGTAGGAGCAGGTCCTCGCGGCGCCCGAGCGAGAACGTCCGACGCTATTTCGGAGCCAGGGGCGCCCCGATCGCCGACACGTAGTCCGGCTTCGCGGCGTCGCGCTCCAGGTGCGGGTATCGCTCGCCCCCGTGGTAGTCGACGGTCACGGTCTTGAAGATGTCGACGTTCTCCACGAGCAGCTCGATTGGCTCCTTGCCGTCTTTGGCTGCCTTGAGCGCGTCGCGCAGGATGCGTTCCGAATAGCGGCGGCCGTTGACCGCCACCAGGCGCATCCCGGGCGCGATCCCGGCTTTGGCCGCCGGCAGGCCGGGGACCGCGTCGCGGACGAGCCCGTCCTCTGCGGCGCCCGGGCCCTCGTCTCCCTGCACCATGATGCCGAGCGAGTACCAGAAGTCGTCCACCTTCGACTCCTCCTCGCTCGCACGCGTCAACTCCGGCTTCATGCCGGTGTAGACGAGCTTCCAGCCGCCGCCCTCGATGCCGCCGAGGGGAGCCCGCGGCGCGACGTCGCGGATCCGGGCTTGAAAGAATCCCGTCCAGTCGTAGGGCGCGACCGCGTCGAGCGCGGCGACCACGTCCTCGAAGCGATACGTCTTGACCGCGGGGCCGCCGCCCGGCGCGCCGTGAAACGCCTTCACGAAGTCGTCGAGCGACTTCCTGCCGCGGGACTTCTGCCGGATGATCGTGTCCGCCTCGAGCCAGACCAGCTCGCTCTCCGGGTAGAAGTCCACGCCGCGGCGCCAGTCGGTCCACTCCCCCCGGGCGTCGTAGAGCAACTGCGCCGAGACGGCCGTGTCCTCGAGGGGCCGCCACGCGCGTCCCGCCTGGTTGTCCATGCCGGCGGCGACGAGCGCCAGGTTCTCGCGGTAGAGCTCCGGCGTCCGCAGGCCGCTGCGCGCACCGAGGACGTCGCCGTAGTACTCGGTGAGGCCCTCGTAGACCCAGAGGAGGTTGCTGTCGACGGGTGCCTGGTAGTCCGCCGACACGCCGGACACGAGCCCCGCCGGCCGGCGGTACTTGCCGTTCCACGAGTGCACGTACTCGTGCGAGAGCAGCGTGCCGAGGACCCTCCTGGCGGATTCGTCGGTGAGCGAGCGCTCGGCCGCCCGGTTGTCGCTCGCCTCGTGGTGCTCGAGGCCGTTGGAGGGGATGTGGTCCGAGAGCGCTAGGAGGAAGTGGTAGCTCTCGTAGTGGCGGGCGCCAAAGAGGGCCAGCGCTTCGGCGACGAGCCGCTTGTAGTGCGCGACGTCCTCCGACCCGATCTCGACCGACGCCGCGCTTTCGCCCGCAAGGTGCAGCCAGTGGCCGGGCTTTTCTCCCGGCGTCAGGTCCACCGTCTTCAGGTACGCGCCCGCCAGGACCGGCGAGTCGATGAGCATCACGAGCGAGACCCGCTGGAACGTGATCGTGTCGCCCGCTTCCCGAGCGGCCGGAAGCGCGGTGGCGTACTTCCACCCGCCGGGCAGCCGGAGCGACGGCGCAAACGGCGTCGCGTTGTCGTTGGGCCCCTGCGGGTAGAGGAGCACCGACCACCAGTTGACGATCGCAATCCGCGCGGAGGCCGTCGTGGCCGCGTGCAGCGGCGTGACGTAATCGAAGGCCACCTCGAGCGGCCCCGTCCCCGCCGGGACGTCGCACGTGAAGCTCCACATCTCGGTCGCAACGCGCTTCCAGGGCACCGGGCGGCCGTTTTTCGTCAGCGTCAGCCCGACGAGCTCCGTGATGGGGCCGGACGGGCTGTGCTCGCCCGGGATCCACTTGGGATAGACCAGTGTGAGCGCGCCGGGGGCGGCCGGGATCGACTCGGTGACGTGAAAGATCCGCTTCGGGGCCTCGCTCGCGTCGACGGCGAGCGTGATCGGCGCTGGCGTCTGGGCGAGGGCGCCCGTCGCCGATGCCAGGGCTCCCATCGCCGCGGCGAGCCGCGCGATCCGTCCAAACACACGCATGCCTTGCTCCTTCGAAGTCGAGAGATCGGGAATCGAGTGGCCGAATTCTATCGCGCCCGAACCGACCCGGGCCGGGCCTCGGCCCAGCTTCCCGCCGCCTCGGGAGAGGGGTAGATGCGAGTCAGGATCGGGGTCGTGATGACGGTCGTGAAGAGCGCCATCGTGATGAGCCAGAAGAACGCCGCCGGCGAGATGACGCCCATGTCCGCGCCGATGTTGATGACGACGAGCGCCATGAGCGCCCGCGTGTTCATCAAGAGACCGATGGCGAGCGACTCCTTCCAGGCAAGGCCGCTGATCCGCGCGGCGAGCGCGGTGGCGCCGAACTTCGACGCGCAGGCCACGGCGACGACGAGAACGAGGGCCACCCAGAGCTTCGGATCCGTCCCCAGCGACCCGATGTCCGTCCGAAGGCCCGAGAAGACGAAGAAAATCGGCAGGAACAGGATCGCGACGAGGTCACCGATCGACGCCTGGATCCCTTCGGCCAGGTTCCGGTTGAACGATCCCGCGATGCCGCACAGGAACCCGCCGAAAATCGAGAAGACCCCGAGCGCGTTCGTCGCCGTGGCCGTCAGGAAGACGAGAACGAGGACCGAGGCCAGAGTCCCCGCCGGCAGCCCGCCCGACGCCTCGCGGCGTATTGACAGACGCGACAGGCCAAAGCGCCCGAGAGCCCAGAACGCGGTGCCGAGTGCCGCCACGCCGGCGAGCGACCGCGCCAGCGAGCCGACGTCGGCGTGCCCGTGCGTGGTCATCGCCACGACGGCGCCGAGCAGGATCCAGCCCAGGACGTCGTCGATCGCGGCCGCCGTGATCGAAGTCAGGCCCATGCGCGTGCGGGTCAGGCGCGTGTGCATGAGGATGCGGCCCATGATCGGAATCGCGGTGATCGAGACGGCCGTCGCGAAGAAGAGCCGGAACGCGAGCTCCGGCACGGCGACCGGCGAGATCGTGAAGAGATAGCCGGCGAGCGCGTAGCTCGCCGCGAAGGGCACCGCGATGCCCGCGACGGCGACGAAGAGCGAAGGGCGCGCCGCTTCCCGAAGCCGGTCGAACGGGAACTCGAGTCCGATCAGGAGCATCAGGAGGATGAGCCCCACCTGCGCCATCGCCGACAGCACGCCGGTCGTCTTCGGCGTCAGCATCGCCGCGATCGCGCCGGGGTAGAGCCGGCCGGCCAGCGACGGGCCGAGGATGACGCCGGCGAGGATCTCGCCGACGACCGGCGGCTGGCCGACCTTGCCGAAGAGCCAGCCGAACACGCGCGCCGATCCGATGATGATCGCGAGGTCCGCGCAGAGCAGGAGAAGGGTCTTCTCGAGGGCGAGATAGGAGTCCACGGGGTCTATCCTCTCGAGACCGCGGCGCGCCGCATCAGGACTTGCCCGGCGCGGCGGCCCCCGCCAGCTGCGCCCGGATCGCCTTTCCGAGCGGCACGAGGCCGCTGCCCTTGCGCTGCGACGCCCGCTCGTACGCCTCGAAAAACTCACGGGGGCCGCCCGCAAGCGCCGCGCGGTACGCGTCGACGCCGAGCGCCTGGATGATGCCGTCGGACAGGAACGTGCCTGCAGGGCCGGCGACTCCGGCAGTGAAATCCGGCTTCTGAATCTCGGCGGCGAGCGTCATCCGGGCATCGAGATCGCCCGCGCTCGACACGAGCCGGTCGGCGACGCGGTTCAACTCGTCGAGGTCGTCCTTCATCGGCCGCTTGAGCCAGACCGCGAGCGGGAAAAAATTCTCGTCCACGCTGTAGATCGCGACGGGCCCGGCCTCGGCCACCTTGCGCAGGAGCGGCTCGAGGTGGCCAAGGGAGGCGTCCCGCTCGTGCCACGCCGGGCTGTGGGCGCGGTACTCGGCCCAGGCCCGCTGGTAGGCCTCCGCCGCCATCAGCCGCGAGAGGCGCTTGATCTGCTCGGCCGCGGGCGAGGACTGCACGTCCGAGAGCGCCCGCGCGAGGTCGATCACGATCGACCAGCTCGCCCCGCCGGGCTCGGGCACCGCGATGTGGTCGGCGCGCCCCGGCAGGCCGAAGGTCAGGGAGATCGCCTCCGTGACGGTGACCGGCCGATCCGCCGGCATCAGGGCACGGGCGCGGTCGGAGGCAAGCTTCGTCAGCTCCGCATCGCGGCCGACGATCACCGCGAGCAGGTCCTTCCAGCGGCCGCGGTCCTCGCGGATCGCCCGAAAGTCGAAGATCGTGGGACGCGCCTTCTCGTCGAAGGCAACCGCCAGGTCGTGCTCGAAGACCTCGGGCGGCCGCTTCGAGTCCCGGAGTGCCGCCGCGACGGCGGGGAGCGCCTCGAGCGCCTTCGCCGCGTCGGCGTCGAACTGCGGCGCCGAGAGCAGGTCGAGGATGCCGCGGGCAGCCGCCGGGTCGAGGGTGATCGTGATCGAGACTCCCGGCGCCGGCGCGGCGTCGTACGGGGCGCGGGCCGAGCTGCCGGGGACGGCCAACGGCGTCGGCGCCGCGGGGACGGCGATTCCCGTGCTCGCGGCGAAGAGAGCCGCGAGGCCGAGGCGAAACGTCATCCGACGATCGCCGCGAACGCGCGATCCGTGTCCGCAAAGCTCTCGAAGAGGGCGTCGGGCCGCTCTGCGGCGAGCGTTTCGGTGCTCGTGATCCCCGTCGCGACCGCCACGGCGCGCACGCCGAGCGACCGGCCGCAGGCCACGTCGTGGATCGAATCGCCCACGATCACGACGGACTTACCCTCGAAGCGCCGGCCCGTGTGCGCGAAGGCCCGATCGACGGCGACGGGCGGCAGCTGGTAGCGGTCGGCCGAATCGCTGCCGAACGCGCCGAACGGAAAGTAGCGGTTGAAGCCGGGCGGCCCGAGTTTCAGGCGCGCTCCCTTCTCGAGATTGCCGGTGAGCAGGCCGAGCGTCACACGCGGCTCGGCCTCCAGCCTCTCGAGCAGGTCCGTGATTCCCGGCTTGGGGACCACCGTTCCGGGCGCGAGCTGCCGCTCGAGCTCTTCGAGGTAGATCTCGAGCGCCCGCGTCAGGCCCGCCTCGAAGCGTTCGCGCCCGACGTCGGCGACCACGAGCTCCCGGACGATCTGGGGATCGGTCTTTCCCGAAAAGTCGAATTTGCCGCGGTCCTCGTGGTCCGCCGTCGCGCTCCAGCCGTACGACGTCTTCAGCGAGCGCAGGATCGCGTCGCGGGCGACCCGGCCCGCGGACAGCAGCGTTCCGTCGATGTCGAACAGGACGAGGCGCCGGCCGTTGGAGGAGCGTTCCGCCATCACGGCGGATCATATTCAAACCGGGCACCGTGCCAGGCCAGGATGTCCATCATCGCGCCCTTCCAATAGTCCCAGTCGTGGCCGCCGGGCTCGAGCACCACGGTCGTCGGAACGCCCCGCTCGTTGAGCAGCATCCCGTACTGCGCCGCGACCCGCTCGAGGCCGTACGCGTCCTGCATCCCGGCGCGCAGCTCGACCTCGAAGGGAGGGGCGTCGAAGCACAGGTTCCATAGCATGAGCCAAGCATCGTTGGCGTCGAGCGCGTTGTCCTCCTTCGACCGGCCGAAGACGCGCATGAGCGTGTAACGCGCTACCAGGTTGTAACGCGGCAGCTCGTCCCAACCAAACGGGATGATCGCTCCCGAGAGCGCCGAGACCGCACCGTAGAAGTCCGGGTGCTTGAGGGCGGTCTTGACGGCGCCGTAGCCGCCCATCGAGATTCCCGTGATGCCCCGCGCGGCCTTGCCGGGCAGGACGCGGTACCGCGCCTCGATCGCCCGGGGAAGATCTCCCGTCAGGTACTCCTCGAAGCGGGTCCTGCCGTCGCGCGAGTCCGAAAACCAGGTTCCCGGCCCGTCGGGCGCGACGATGAGGAACTCCGGAAGCGTCCCTTCCCGCATTCGAGCGAGGGCCTGGGCCGCCACGCCGCGGCGTTGGAGCGACCGGACGTCGCCGTACCCGTCGTGGAGAAAGTAGAGCACCGGATACCGGCGCCCCGGCGAC
>DATMNJ010000215.1:0-3340 GCA_035569175.1 Thermoanaerobaculia bacterium
AGTGCGTAAGCCGGATGGCGAGGAGGTGGCGCTGTCCGACCGCGCGTGGTTGGACGACGCCGCCCGGCGATGCGGCCGAGGCGTGCGGCTGCGCCCCCGGCCCGAGGCCGCGAGCGACCCGGCGCCTCTCCACGTCATTTCGACGCCGACCGTCCGGTTTCTCGAGTCCCAGTACGGCGGGCCTCTCGAGCCGAGCCGGCTTCGGGCCAACATCGTGCTCGACCTGCCCGAGTGCCGGCCCTTCGAAGAGGATCGGTGGATCGGCCGCCAGCTCTGGGTCGGGGACGTGCTCGTCGAAATCGTTCGGCCGTGCGAGGCGTGCCTCCTCACGAGCCTCGACGCCGAGACCCCGGAGCGCTCCCCGGGGGTCCTCGCGGCCATCGCGAGAGGGCGGGGTGGCCGGATCGGCGTCCACGCCCGCGCCCTGACGGGCAGCCGCCTCCGGGTGGGCGACCCGGTCGCGATCATCGACTGATAAACTCCGACCGCGCATGTCCCGACCCATCCGCGTTCTGATCGCCAAGCCGGGCCTCGATGGCCACGACCGCGGCGCCAAGGTCATCGCGCGCGCCCTGCGCGACGCGGGGATGGAGGTCATCTACTCGGGACTGCGTCAGACGCCCGAGCAGATCGTGGCGGCCGCGATCCAGGAGGACGTGGACGTCATCGGCCTGTCGATTCTGTCCGGCGCCCACAACGTGCTCTTCCCGGAGATCCTGAATCTCCTGAAGGAGCGCGGGGGCGAAGACATCCTCGTCGTCGCGGGGGGGATCATTCCCGAGAAGGACATCGCGCCGATGAAGGCGCTCGGCATCCGGGAGATCTTCCTGCCCGGAACGACGACGCAGAAACTGGTGGGGTACATTCGGGAGGCGGCTTCGGAGAAGCTCGCGCGGACCTAGAGCGAGGGCCCTCATGGAGCAGCTTCCCACCCGCGTCGACACCCGGTCGCCCGAGTTCCTCGAGCGCTCCCGATCTCTCCAGGCCCTCGTCGCCGGCCTGCGGGAGGAGCTGGCGAGGGCGCGTCAGGGCGGCGCCGGACGGCAGCGCCACGCCGAACAGAAGAAGATGTTCGCGCGGGAGCGCATCGACGCGCTGCTGGATCCGGAATCGCCGTTTCTCGAGCTCTCGCCTCTGGCCGCGTACGGCATGTACGACGGCGAGGCGCCCGGCGCCGGCCTCGTCACGGGGATCGGCCGCGTCGCGGGCCGGGAGGTGATGGTGATCGCCAACGACGCGACGGTCAAGGGCGGCACGTACTTTCCGATGACCGTCAAGAAGCACCTGCGCGCCCAGGAAATCGCCGAGGAGAACCGGCTGCCCTGCGTGTACCTCGTCGACTCGGGCGGCGCCTTCCTGCCGTTGCAGGCGGAGGTCTTCCCGGATCGCGAGCACTTCGGGCGAATCTTCTACAACCAGGCGCGCATGTCGGCCAAGCGCATCCCGCAGGTCGCCGTCGTGATGGGCTCCTGCACGGCCGGCGGCGCCTACGTTCCGGCGATGTCGGACGAGGCCGTGATCGTCAAGGGAACCGGCACGATCTTCCTCGCCGGGCCGCCGCTCGTGAAAGCCGCCACGGGCGAAGAGGTCACGGCCGAAGAGCTCGGCGGCGGCGACGTCCACACGCGGATCTCGGGCGTGGCCGACCACCTGGCCGAGGACGACGCCCATGCTCTCGAGATCGCGCGCTCGATCGTGGGCACGCTCGGCGACGTCAAGGCGCTTCCGGCCGACCGCGAGGAGTCCGAGGAACCGGCCTACGATCCGAGGGAAATCTACGGGATCCTGCCCGGAGACCCGCGCGAACCGTACGACGTGCGTGAGGTGATCGCGCGCCTCGTGGACGGGTCGCGCTTCCAGGAGTTCAAGGCCCGTTACGGCACGACGCTCGTCTGCGGTTTCGCGCGGTTGTCCGGATTCCTCGTCGGCATCGTCGCCAACAACGGCATCCTCTTCTCCGAATCGGCCCTGAAGGCGACGCACTTCATTCAGATGTGTGCGCGGCGCAGGGTGCCCCTGCTCTTCCTGCAGAACATCACGGGATTCATGGTCGGCAAGCAGTACGAGCGGGGCGGCATCGCGAAGGACGGCGCGAAGATGGTCCACGCCGTGGCCAATGCGGCGGTGCCGAAGCTGACCGTCATCATCGGGGGCTCCTTCGGAGCCGGCAACTACGGCATGTGCGGCCGCGCGTACGGCCCGCGGTTTCTCTTCACGTGGCCCAACGCCCGGATCTCGGTCATGGGCGGCCCGCAGGCGGCGTCCGTCCTCTCGACCGTCAAGCAGGAGCAACTCGCGCGGGCGGGCAAGCCCCCGATGACGGCGGCCGAGACGGCCGAGTTCGAGCGGCCGACGCGCGAGAAGTACGAGGCCGAAGGCAATCCGTACTACGCGACCGCCCGCCTCTGGGACGACGGCGTGCTCGACCCGGCCCAGACCCGGGCGGCCCTCTCCCTCGGTCTCTCGGCGGCCTACAACGCGCCGATTCCGGAGACGGAGTTCGGCGTGTTCCGGACGTGACGATGACGGCCTTCGCGGTGGCCCTCTTCGCGCTGCGGCTGGCCGGGCCGTCCCCCGCTCCGCCGCTCGGGTTTGCGCTCGGCGTGGAAGGGCAGACCACGCTGCGCGTGACTCTGTCCGGTCCTGCGGCGGACCTCGCGGCCGGCCCGTTCCAGGGCGCCATCGCCCTGAACGGCTCGACGTCCGAGATGTCCGTGTCGGGGACGGTGGCGCATGCCGGCGGACGGTGGGTGTTGCCCGTCTCCGTGCGGTATGCCGACGTGCCGCAGGACTGGGCCGACCGCTTCCGCGCGGACGGATTCACGTACCGGTTGCGCTCGGCCGGCGCCGCGCCGCGGGAGTGGACAGGCTCACGCAGCTGGAAGGACGTGGAGCTCGAGGGCAGTCGGGAGGCGCTCGCGGACTTTCTCGTCCTCGACGACGTCTCTCTGACCGACGTGTCGCTTCTCTCGAGCGAGGCCCGGGCGACGCTGACGGTGCGCAACCCCTTCGCGTTTCCGCTCAAGATCGCCTCGAGCCAGTACGTTCTCTTCGCCGACGGCCGCGAGGTCGGGAGCGGCCAGACCCAGGGCCTCGTCCTGCACCCGGGGCAGAAGAACGTTCTGGCCCTTCCGATCGACGTCGATCACGCCGCGCTCCTCGGGGCCGCGGGCGGCGCGGTGCTGACGGGGGGCGACGTCGCCGTGCAGATCAAGGGCAAGCTCGTCGTGCGTCTGAAGGGAGGCGACGTGGTCCTGCCGCTCGCGCTTTCCGGAAACCTGTCGGACCGGTCGTGACGGCCCCGCCGTACCGGAGCCTCCGCTTCGAGAAACAGGGCGCC
>DATMNJ010000216.1:0-5637 GCA_035569175.1 Thermoanaerobaculia bacterium
ATACGCGTACGCGCCGTCCAACGCGACGCAGTCCTCCCCCGGCGCGCCGCCGACCAACGCGGCGACCACGAGCGGACAGAACCCGCCGCAATAGCGCCACGATGCGACTCGGATTGCTCGCGGCTGGAGCGCTGCTCTCTGCCGCCTCGGGGCAGGCCGAGGACGCGTACTACCGGATCGAGCTCGTGCCGTCCGGAAGCCTGGTGTCGGTCGGAGCGCCCCTCACGCGCGGTACGACCGTGCTGTTTCACGGGTATCCGAATGGAAACCTGATGAGCCTGCGCAGGTCTGACCTCCGCAGTGTCGCCCGAATCTCGCCGGAAGAGGCCTCCGCGCCGGCCCACAAGCCCGTCGTCGCGATCGGGAGCCTGGCGATGCAGGGCGGCTCGTCGTCGCCGGCCGCGCCGGCCCGTCCCGTCTCGGCCACGAACGCCGCGCCGGCCCCGCGCTGGAATGGTTACGACAGTTGGGCCGTGGTCCCCGGTGCGGCGGACGCGCCTCCATTGGCTTCCGCGGTTCAGACCTCGCCGGGCGCGCCGCCGACCTTGCCCCACTGAGGGCGTCCCCCGCGGCCCCGCTGGAGCGGAGGCGACGGTTATATGTGAATCGCGTTCCCGCGCACGGCGATGGCGGCCTCGTGAATGGCTTCCGACAGCGTCGGGTGCGCGTGGATCGTCCGGACGAGCTCTTCCGAGGTGGTCTCGAGCTTCATCGCGGCGCAGGCTTCGGCGATCAGCTCCGTCGCGGCCGGGCCGATGACGTGGACGCCGAGCACCTCGTCGTACTTCTTTTCCGCCACGATCTTCACGAACCCCGAGGCCTGGTTCACGATCCGGGCCTTGCCGTTGGCCGAGAACGGGAACTTGCCGACCGCGACGTCGTAACCGCGCTCGCGCGCCTTCGCCTCGGTCAAGCCGATCGAGCCGATCTCGGGCGAGCAGTAGGTGCAGCCCGGGATCTGGTCGTAGTTGATCGGCCGCACGGGCTTGCCCGCCATGTGCTCGACGGCGACGACGCCCTCCTCCGAGGCGAGGTGCGCCAGGGCTGGCGTCGCGAGAACGTCGCCGATGGCATAGACGCCCGGAACGTTCGTCTGCATCATGGCGTCCACCTTGATGAAGCCCTTCTCGGTGACGACGCCCGCGGCTTCGAGGCCGATGCCGCCGATCAAGGGCCGGCGACCCACCGCCATGAGGACCTTCTCGGCCCGGAACGTCTCGGTCTTGTCGCCGCTGGAGCGGGCGAGCACTTCGACGCCGCCCTCCCCCTTCGTGATCCGTTCGACCCGCGTGTCCGGGTAGATCGCGATGCCCTGCCTCTTGAACGAGGCCGCGAGCTCGCGCGAGATCTCTTCGTCCTCCACCGGGACGATGCGCGGCAGGACCTCGATGATCGTGACCTTCACGCCGAAGCGAGCATGCATCGAGGCGAACTCGACGCCGACCGCGCCCGAGCCGATCACGACGAGGGACTTCGGGACCTCGGCGAGCTCGAGCATCGAGGTCGAGGACAGGATCGTCTTGTCGTCGATGTCCATGCCGGGCAGCGACCGCGGCGCCGAGCCCGTCGCGACGATGACGTTCCGAGCGGTATAAACCGTCTCCGCACCGTCGGCTCCGGTCACCGACACGCGCCCGGCCCCGGCCAGCCGGCCGAAGCCGCTGGCGATGTCGACCCGGTTCTTCTTCATGAGGTACGACACGCCGTTGGTGGACTGGCGGACGATCTTTTCCTTGTACTTCAGGGCCGCGGGCATGTCGAGGTGAACTTCTCGCGCCGCGACGCCGACCTCGCCGCCATGGCGCGCCTCTTCGAGGACGTCCGCCGTGTGGAGCATGGCCTTGGTCGGGATGCAACCGCAGAGCGTGCAGACGCCTCCCAGGCGGGGCTCCTTCTCGACCATGAGGACCGACATGCCGAGCTGGGACGCCCGGACTGCCGCGACGTAGCCGCCCGGCCCGGAGCCGATGATGCACAGGTCGTAGGACTTGGGCTCAGTCATAGGGCCGGTAGCGTATCAAACGGGTCCTAGGAATCCACGCCCTCCCCCGCCTTCGTCGGCTCGAGCCCGAGCGCGTTGCTGACGCGGTTGAAATACGCGAACAGGCCGACGACGGCGGCAATCTCCACGATCTCTCCCTCGGCGAAGTGCTCGCGCAGCGCGGCGAACGTGGCGTCCGGGATCCGGTTGGCGTCGCGCGTCATCTGCAGGCCGAAGCGCAGGGCGGCCTTCTCCTTTTCGCCGAACGGGCCCCTCTCGAAGTCGAGCAGGCTCGCGATCTGCTCGGGTGTCGCGCCCGTGCGCTCGGCGAGCAGCGTGTGCGACGCGGTGCAGTACCGGCACGCGTTCTCGAGCGAGGTCTGCAGCGCCAGCATCTCCTTGAGCCGCATCGGGACGTTGCCGGACCCCATCACCGCCGCGAAATGCGCGTCCATCGTCGCCAGCAGCCACGGGCGGTGTCCGAAGGCGCGGTACAGGTTGGGGATGTTGCCGCGCTCCGCGACCTTGCGCTCAAAGGCTTCGCGGGCCGCGCCGGCGGCGGCGGACCGGCCGACCAGCGAAATTCTCGACATGGCGCCTCCGCGCGCGATCCTATCGCGGCGTCCCAACATAGAATCCGCGCATGACGCGCGCGAAGGGACTGGCCTGGCTCGCGGCGGCGGCGTTCGCCGCGGCCTGCGGCGGCGAGAAGCCGGCCGACTCGCAGGGCGTCAAGATCGGATTCTTCGGCGCCCTCACCGGGCCGACCGCGACGTTCGCCATCTCCGGGCGCAACGGGGCGCTGCTCGCCGCCGCCCAGATCAACCAGGCCGGGGGGGTCCTCGGCCGGCCGATCGAGCTCCTGTCGGAGGACGATCGCGGCGAGGCGTCCGAGGCGGCTTCGGTCGTCTCCAAGCTGATCACCCGTGACCACGTGGTGGCGCTGATCGGGGAGAACACCTCCTCACGCTCGCTGGCCGCCGCCCCGATCGCACAGAGCTACTCCATCCCCATGGTGTCGCCCACGTCCACCAACGTCGAGGTCACGAAGAAGGGCGACTACATCTTCCGCGTCTGCTTCATCGACTCGTACCAGGGCCGCGTCCTCGCGGCCTTCGCGCGCAAGAACCTCAAGGCGCAGACCGCGGCGATGCTCATCGACTCGCGCAGCGACTACAGCGTCGGGCTCGGCGACGCTTTCCGTGCGGCGTTCACCGCGGCGGGAGGGCGCGTCGTCGGCGACGCGAAGTACGCCGAGGGCGACAGCGACTTCTCGGCACAGCTGACGGCGCTCGGGCCTCTGCACGCCGACGTGCTCTTCGTCCCGGGGTACTACACCGACGCGGGCCTCATCGCCCGGCAGGCGCGGTCGCTCGGCCTCAAGGCGACGCTCCTCGGCGCCGACGGCTGGGACTCGCCCAAGCTCGTCGAGATCGGCGGGGAGGCCATGGAAGGAGCGTACCTGTCCAACCACTATTCGGTGGACGATCCGGCTCCGGCCGTGCGCCGCTTCGTGGACGCCTACAGGGCGAAGTACGGCGCCGATCCCGACTCGATCGCCGCCACCTCGTACGACGCGATGCGGCTGCTCGCCGACGCGATCACGCGAGCAGGCTCGACCGAAGGGCCGCGGATCCGCGACGCGCTGGCCGCCACCAAGGACTTCGCCGGAGTCACGGGAACGATCACGATGGACGCCGACCGCAACCCGATCAAGCCCGCCGTGGTGCTGCGCGTCGAGGGCGGCCGTTTCCGCTTCGCCGACTCGATCGCGCCCTAGCCATTCAGGGCTTGGCGGCGGTGTCCCCGGTCTCGAGAATGAACTCGTCGAACGACGCGTCGCCCGGGCCGGCGGTGACCAGGCCGGTCTTCCCGGTGACGGGTTTCGGATCCGTCGCCTCGAAGACCTTCGCGTCGTCGAAGAGCACCGTCAGGGACGGCCCCTTCGCCACGACGGCGAACTTCTCCCACTCGCGCCCGAGGGCGACCTTGCCCCGGCCGAGCTCGGCGGCCTTGCCATCGCGGTAGGAGGACAGGACCGCTTGCCCTGTGTTGCCGTCGACGAGGAGCACGAGGAAGTTCTTCTCGTCGGCCATGCGCAGGAGAAGACCGGCGCGGCTGCCTCCCCGCTTCACGTAGGTCGAGACCGAGCCGTCCTGGAAGACGTAGTTGCGCCGGACCGCCGCGGCGATCGAGTCGTCGGGACGCTTCGCGTCGACCTGAGAGAGGCGATTGGGAGCGGACGGCGGATTCAGGTCGGTCAGGATCAGCCACCGGGCCGGAGCCTGTGCGCCGAGAACGACGAGGTCGAAGAAGCCCGGCGGCCGCATCGGAGAATCCGTGTCGAAGTGATTGCGGACCGTGTCGGCCAGAAGCGGCGCGGCCGCGAGGACGGCCGCGGCCAGGGCAAGAGAACGGAGCGGGCGCAGCGGGGCGTTCATCATCAGGGCCAAAAAACGCGGGAGATGCCCTAAAATTCCCGGATATGCAACCAAACTCCCCAAACCCAGCCCGGACCTATCGGACCAGCCGCGACGGCTTTGCCTTCGTGCTCGATCGTTCCAACGTCGAGCGGTTGAAGTCGCTGCCCGACTTCGAAGGGCGCGAGGAGCCCGCCGTCGCCGAGGACTTCCTGCGCTCGCGTGCCGAGGCCTGGGCGGACATCCTCACCTCCGCGGGGGCCGATCCCGGCGAGATCTCGGTCGAGATCGACCCTCATCAGAAGAAGGCCCGGCTGTCGAAAGCGACGCGGATCGTCGTCACGGCGGACATCTAGGGCG
The DNA here is from genome assembly GCA_035569175.1 of Thermoanaerobaculia bacterium. Taxonomy (GTDB): domain Bacteria; phylum Acidobacteriota; class Thermoanaerobaculia; order UBA5066; family Gp7-AA6; genus DAHUXD01. The sequence goes on from DATMNJ010000216.1 coordinate 4,762, forward strand.
GCAGGGCGGCGAGCCGCCGCAGGTCGCCGACGGCGGCACCCCGGACTAGAAGCTCAGGATCCCCCGGATCCGATTCTCCAGCGCGAGGAACGCCTGGCGCGAATAGGGGTCCACCACCACGCGGATCTCGCTCGGCGCGGGCACGTCGTCGGCGATCGAAGCGGCGAGGCGCTCGGCCTGGCCGTCGAAGAACGCTTCGCCGAGCTCGTCGTCGGACTTGCCGCGCGAACCCGCCAGCTCGCGCAACCGCGCGAGGTCCGGCGGGTCGAGGCGCAGGCGGTAGCCGCGGCACTCCCGGTAGAGCGGCTCGCGCCGGTCGATCAGGTCGGGGCGCACCCTGGCGCCTGCGCCGGGGGCGCGGACCGGTTCCCTCACGCTTCCGGTGACGGCCTCGGCGATGGCAACGGGCTCGGGTTCGGGCGCGAGCAACTCGAGCTCCTCGAGCCCCTCGAGGTCCTCGACGTCTCCGTCGTCGGGCGGCAGAATCGTATCGTCGGTCGTCATGTTCCTCAGCGCCCCGCGAGAACGTGTTTCGAGATCACGATCCGCTGGATCTCGCTGGTGCCCTCGTAGATCGTCGTCACGCGCGCGTCCCGATAATACCGCTCGACCGGGTATTCCTTGGAGTACCCGTAGCCGCCGAAGATCTGGACGGCTCGTGCGGCGATCGCGTTGCAGGCCTCCGTCGCATAGACCTTGGCCATGGACGATTCCTTGGAAAACCGGGCGCCCGGCACCTCGGATCTCAGCGCCGCGCGGTACGTCAGGACGCGCGAGGCCTCGAGCTGCACGCGCATGTCGGCGATCTGGAAGGCGATCGCCTCGTGCTCGGCGAGCTTGTGCCCGAAGGACTCGCGGGCCTTCGCGTACTCGACG
>DATMNJ010000217.1:0-2669 GCA_035569175.1 Thermoanaerobaculia bacterium
CCCACCTGCTCGTAGACGTCGCGGCGCATGGCCGCGCAGAAGAAGGCGAGCGTCGCAATGGGGAAGGTCTCGCCGTCGTGCTCTTGCGTGAAGCGCGCGGCCCAGGCCGGAAGCCCCTCCAGGTCCGCGTAGCCGACGTCGGTGCGCGCGGCGTTGGCGATGGCGTTGGTCACCGGCCCGACCAGGCCCAATCGGCCGTCCCGTGCGAGGTGGCGCAGGAGCGCCGTCGCCCAGCCCCGGGTGACGACCGTGTCGTTGTTGAGGAGGACGAGATTGCGGCCCCGCGCGTGTTCGAGTCCCACGTTGACCGCGGCGGGGTAGCCTCGGTTTTCGTCGAGGAGGATCGCGCGGATCCCGGCGTGTGCCGAGCCCGCTTGCTCAAGCAGCGCCCGCGTCCCGTCCGTCGAGTCGTTGTCCACGACGAGAATCTCGCGGTTGGGCCATTCGGTGCGCGCGACCAGGCTGTCGAGGCACAGTCGGTTCAGATCCCGATTGTTGAACGTCACGACGATGATCGACAGGAGAGGAAATGCCTCGGCCATCGCCGGCGACACGGCCTCGACCGTCGGCCAGTTCTGCTCGGAGCGCAGCCGCTGTGCCAGGGGCGCCCACGCCGGATCACTCGCCACGCAGACGGTGGCGCCGAGCCCGCGGTCGCGCCGCAGGGCATCGAGGCCTTCGCACCGCGCCGGAGGCAGCGCGACGTCGTACAGCCGGGGACCGGCTTGCGAGAGCTCGTACGGGCGCGTTCCGGCCGAGGCCCTGGGCGAGACGAGGAAGACGCGATGGCCTTGCGCGGCGAGCCGCCGCAGGGCCGCGGCGTCGTCGGGCCCCGACCCGGGCAGCGCGACGATCTCGTGGCGGTTGTCCGCCGGCATCGAGGTGTCGCCCGCGCAGGCCCGTCGCGCCGGATCCTCGCCCATCCAATCGGTGGGCGGCCGGCCGAGCAGCCGCCTGACCGCCGTCACGAATCGCGAGCGGGCCACGACGGCGAGGATAACCCGCTCCCATCCGACGAGCCCCGAGGCCGCCGTTGCCCCGGCGTGCGATGATTCTCCGATGATTCGGATCGCCCAGGGCATCGGTGGCGCGGCCGCCTGACCCCTCGGACGCCGCGCCGTCCGAGACCACCGAGCCGTCCCCGGACGCGGGGCGAGCCGAAAGCCGGCTCGCTCCCGATCGCCTGGCCGGGGCGCTGTTCGTCCTCGCCCTGGCGGTCTTCCTGGCGAGCCGGCTCGTCGGCCTCTCGAGCTTCCCGATCTACTTCTTCGGCGACGAAGCCGTCCAGAGCGTGCGGGCGGAAGAGTTGGTGCAGCACCATTTTCGCGACCCGGAAAGCGGCCAGGTGCTGCCGACGTACTTTCGCAACGGGCTCGCCTACAACATCGGCCTGAGCGTCTACGCGCAGGTCCTGCCGTACCTGGTCGCCGGCCACCGCGTGGCCGTCACGCGCGGCGTCGGCGTGGCGTTCGGACTTCTCGCGGCGGCGGGCGTGGGATGGATGCTGCGAAACGTCTTCGGCCTGCGGTCCTGGTGGCTCGGGCCGCTCGTCCTCGGCGCGACGCCGACCTGGTTCCTCCACTCCCGCACGGCCTTCGAGCTCGTCCTGGGCGTGGCGTTCTACGTCTGGTTTCTCTATTTCTATCTGCGCTATCGCCAGGGAAGCCGCACCGCCCTGTTCGCGGCAGTCGTGGCGGCGGCGCTCGCCTTTTATTCGTACAACACGATTCAGCCCGTGATTGCCTCGACGGCGATCCTGCTGTGTCTCTCCGACCTGCCGTATCACCTCCGGCAGCGGCGCTGGATCCTTCCGGCGGCCGCGCTGGCGCTCCTCTGCGCGATGCCCTACGCCCGTTATCTCGCCGCGCATCCGGGCGAGACGCACCGCCGCCTCGAGGAGGTCGGCTCGGTCTGGGTCCGCCCCGACCTCTCGACGTCCGCGAAGCTGGCGGAATTCGGAAAGCACTACGCCGTCGCCAGCTCGGCCGCCTACTGGTATCGGTCCGAGCCGAATCAGGACCTCATCCGCCACCGGATGAAGGGCTGGGGTCACATCTTCTGGCCGACGCTGCCGTTTGCGGCGGCCGGCCTGGCGATCTGCCTCTGGCGCGTGCGCCGGCCGGAGCCTCGCGCGATCCTCCTCGCCCTGGTGGCCGCGCCGGTCGGGGCCGCCGTCGCCGACGTTCTCGTCACACGCGCGATGGCGGTCGTCGTCCCGGTCGCCGTCCTGACGGCGATCGGCCTGGATGCGGGTCTGCGCGTCCTCGCGAGGGCCCTCCCCGGGCGCGTTCTGGCCCTCGCCGCGTTTGCCGCGCTGGCCTCCGTCCAGGCGCTCATGGCGAGAGATGCGTTGCTCTTCGGCCCGACCTGGTACGACGACTACGGCCTGTACGGCATGCAGTGGGGCGAGAAGGAGGTCTTCGGCGAGATCCGACAGCGCCTGAGCGCCGCTCCCGGCTTGAGCGTCGTCGTCTCGCCGAACTGGGCCAATGGCGCCGACGACCTCGCCCGCTTCTTCCTCGGTGAGAAAGCGGTCCGGCTCGAGAGCATGGCCATGCTGAGCAACGATCCCGAAACGGCGCAACCGGACGCGCTCTACGTGATGCCGGAGGAGGAGTATCGAGAGCTGCTGTCGGATCGCAAGCTCTCCGTCACGGTCGAAAAGACCG
>DATMNJ010000218.1:0-2858 GCA_035569175.1 Thermoanaerobaculia bacterium
GCTGCACTGGGACGTCCCGGAGCTCGCCAGGCTCGGCTGGAAGGGCAGCCTGACGGTGCGGTTCTACATCCTCGCCGACGGCCGCGTCGCCGATGCGAAAATCATCCGGTTTTCGGGGATCCCGCCCTTCGACAACGCGGCGCTCCAGGCGATCGTGAAGTCCTCGCCGTTCCGGCCGCTGCCCGAGGATCTCCACGAGGAGCGTGAGGGGATCACCATCGTCTTTTTCTACAACATGCGTCCCGAGTCGGAAGAGGGCAAGCCCCAGTGATCAACGACCCGGCGAGCATCCGCGCGGCGCTCGAGGCGGCCGAGACGGTGGCGGTCGTGGGCTGCTCGCCGAATCCGTCGCGCCCGTCCCACGAGGTCGCGCGCTACCTGCAGCGCCAGGGCTACCGCGTCGTGCCGATCAATCCGGGGCACCGGGAAATCCTGGGGGAGGTCTCGTACCCGTCGCTTTCGGACGTTCCGGCCGACGTCCGGATCGACGTCGTGGACGTCTTCCGGCGCTCGGAGCACGTCCCGGCCGTGGCGGACCAGGCGATCGCGCGGCGGGTCCCCTTCGTCTTCCTGCAGCTCGGTGTCGAAGACGAGGCGTCGGCCCGCCGGCTGGAGGCCGCCGGCATCGGCGTCGCCATGGACCGCTGTATCCTGATCGAGCACCGGGGCTTCCGGATTGCCCCGAAATCGAGGAATGCCGGGGGCCTTCCCGGCGTTCCTTCCATGTCCCGCAAAGGCGCTTGAACAGGGGAAAACGGAACCATTAAAACGCTCGAAGCCGAGAGGCCGAAAGCTGAAAGAAAGATTGAGGAGAAAGACTTCCGTCATGGAAAAAAGCACCAAACGCGCACTGTCCTTTTCCGCGCTGATCGGCGCGGCCGTCGTTTTCGGCATGGTCGTGGCGAGCTCCGTCAACATCACGCCGCGCTCCGAGGCGCAGCGCGAAGTGGCGCCCGTGGCGCACGCGCGCGCCGGCGTGGGCCTGCCGTCCTTCGCCGACATCGCCCAGGAGGCGATGCCCTCGGTCGTCTCGATCACCTCGACGGACATCGTCAAGGGCGGCCAGGGCCGCCGCTACGGCAACCCGTTCGGGGGCGAGGGCGATCCCTTCGAGTTCTTTTTCGGCCAGCCTCCGGGGGGCGGTCAGCGCCGCGGCCAGCCCGACGACGAGGAGCACAAGCAGGTCCAGGGCGGCACCGGCTTCATCATCTCGGAAGACGGCTACATCGTCACGAACAACCACGTGATCGACGGCGCCGACAAGATCGAGGTCCGGATCAACAACAAGGAACGGTACACGGCCAAGCTGATCGGCCGCGACACGGCCACCGACCTCGCGCTCCTGAAGGTCGAGACCAAGCAGCGCCTGATCCCGATTCCGCTGGGCGATTCCGAGAAGCTGCGCGTCGGCGAGTGGGTCATGGCGATCGGCGATCCGCTCGCCTTCGACAAGACCGTCACCGTCGGCGTCGTGTCCGCCAAGGACCGCTCGGGCCTGACCAGCGACCCGGGGACCCGGTCCTTCGAGAACTACATCCAGACCGACGCGGCCATCAACTTCGGCAACTCGGGCGGCCCGCTGATCAACGTCAACGGCGAGGTCATCGGCATCAACACCGCGATCTTCCGGCCCGCCCAGAACATCGGGTTCGCGGTCCCGGTGAACACCCTCAAGCTCATCCTTCCGCAGCTGCGCGACAAGGGCAAGGTCACGCGCGGCTTCCTGGGGATCAACATCGTCAACGTCGATTCCGACCGCGCGGCCGCGTTCAACCTCAAGACCGAGGACGGTGCGTTCGTCGAGCAGGTCGAGCCGGGCAAGCCGGCCGACAAGGCCGGCGTGAAGCCGGGCGACACGATCGTCAAGGTCGACAACGTCGCGGTGAAGGACACTCGCGACCTCATCGGTTACGTTTCGGGCAAGGCCCCCGGCAGCAAGGTGCAACTCGGCGTCGTCCGCGACGGCAAGGACGTGATGCTCACGGCGGCCCTCGCGGAGCGCAAGGACGACTCGGCCGGCAAGGGCGATCCCGAAAAGGTGTCCTCCGACGACTCCCACGAGCGCATCGGCATCCAGGTCACCGAGCTGACGCCCCAGATGCGGCAGATGCAGCGCATCAAGGCCGACGTCGACGGCCTCGTCGTCGTCCGCGTCAAGGAAGTCTCCCCGGCCGCCGACGCCGGCATCCAGGAAGGCGACATCATCACCCAGGTCAACGGTCAGAAGGTCGGGTCGACCGACGACTTCGGCAAGCTCGTCGGGAAGGCGAAGAAGGGCGAGTTCCTCAAGCTCTACGTCTTCAGCCCGCGCGCCAACTCGTCGCGCTTCGCGCTGGTCAAGATCGCCGACTGAGGCGGCGACGGATCGACACGCCGGTTCGTCCTGCGCCCGCCGAGAGGCGGGCGCAGGTGTTTTTGCGGGCCCGGGGAATAACCGCGGGTCTGCGACTGTAGGGGAGTGCGATGGCGCAACGGATCCTGGTCATCGACGACGACGCCGCGATTCGCGACACCCTCCGCATGGTTCTCGAGTACGAGGGGTACGAGGTCGCGACCGCCGGTGACGGCCGCTCCGCCCTCGACGCCCTCGACGAGGCCCCGGCCGCCGCGGTGCTGCTCGACATCAAGATGGCGGGCCTCGACGGCCTCGAGACGCTCGACCGCATCGTCGCACGCGAAGCCGCTCCGCCGGTCCTCATGATCTCGGGCCATGGCGACATCGCCACGGCCGTCGAGTGCACGCGCCGCGGCGCTGTGGACTTTCTCGAGAAGCCGCTCCAGCGCGAGCGGGTCCTGGTGTCCGTCCGGAACGCCCTCTCAGGCAACCGGCTGCGGGCCGAGAACCAGGAGCTCAAGCG
>DATMNJ010000219.1:0-12480 GCA_035569175.1 Thermoanaerobaculia bacterium
GAAGGAGTTGCGTGTGATCCGAGGAGAGCGCCTCTACCTCCGGGCGATCGAGCGGGACGATCTCGAGCGCTGCCACGACTGGATGAACGACGAGGACCTGACGGCCACCCTCGCCCAGCGCTACCCGATTTCCCTGGCGCGGGAAGCGGACTGGGTCGAGCGGTCGACGCGCGGCCAGGATCCCTCCGAGCTCAATTTCGCCATCTGTCTCGCCCAGGGCGATCGGCACATCGGCAACTGCGGCCTGGTCGGGATCGACCGGGACAACCGGACCGCGACGCTCGGCATCTTCATCGGCGAGAAGGACTGCCGCGGCCGGGGACTCGGCGAGGAGGCCGTCCGCGCGCTGTGCCGCTTTGCGTTCGACGAAATGGACCTGCGCAAGATCCGCCTCGACGTGCACGCCGGCAACACCGACGCGGTGGCGACGTACGAGCGCGTCGGCTTCCGGCGCGAGGGAGTGCTGCGCGAGGAGCAGTTCCGCAAGGGAGGGCCCGTGGACGTGATCCGCATGGGGCTCTTGCGCCCGGAACTGACCCGGCCGGGCTCGCGGCCCCGAAAGGGACGCTCCCGCGGATGACCGCCCCCGAGTACCACTTCGTCACGCGGTGGGACGTTGCCGGCACCGCCGCCGAGGTGTCCGACGTGCTCGGCGACGCGCGGGAGCTGCCCCGCTGGTGGCCCGCGGTTTACCTCGCCGTCGAGCAGCTCGAGCCGGGCGACGAGCGAGGCATCGGGCGGCGCGTCCGCCTTCACACGAAGGGGTTCCTCCCGTACACGCTTTCGTGGGAACTGCAGCTGATCGAATCTCGCTACCCAAACGGCTTTACCTCCGAGGCGCGCGGCGACCTGGCCGGGCGCGGGGTGTGGACGCTCGAGGAGAGCGGCGCGAGGACGCTCGTGACGTTTGATTGGCGCGTCCGGGCCGAGAAGCCGCTGCTCCGGCTCCTGTCGCCCGTCTTCCGGCCGATTCTCGCCGCGAACCACCGTTGGGCGATGGCAAAAGGGGAGGAGAGCCTGGAGCTCGAGCTCGCCCGCCGTCGCGCCTCGACGCCCACCGAGCGCAGCCTCATTCCGGCTCCCCCGGCACCTGTCGGGGCGTCCCCGGCCCTCGTCCTGGGGACCGGGGCCTTGCTCGGTCTGGCGGCGTTTGGGCTCGCCCGACTCCTCTCCGGCCCGCGACGACGGCGGTTTGGCCCGCTCCGCCGGTGGTGATTCCGGACCCTGTAAACTATTGGTTCCCATGAGCACCGAACGGGCGGAGCCACCCGGCGAGGACGAGGAGAGGGGCTGGCGCGACCGGTTCGAGGAGGTCTTCGCCGCGGCGCGGGCCCTTCTCGCCACCCGGCTGGCGATCCTGCAGGAGGAGCTCTCGGCCAAGGCCGTGATCGCGGCCCGCGGCCTCGCGTTCGTGGTCGCCGCCGCCGCGCTCGGCGTCGGCGCGTTGCTGCTCGGGGCCGCGCTGCTCGCGGCTCTGTTCGCGAAGCTCTTCAACAACACCGTCCTCGGGATCCTCGCGGCGGTGGTCGTCTACGGCGCGGGTGCGGCCGGGGCAGCGTGGCTCGGCGTGACGACGCTGATGCGCGTGCGCCCGTTCGAGTTTCCCGCGGCGGCGGAGGAGATTTCGCGCGACCTCGAGGCGGTCGCCGCGGCGGTCGCGCCCGAGACCGGGGCCGAGGACGACGGCTTCGAGGCGGGCGTGGACGAAAAAGCCGTCGCGGATCTCGAGAATCGCCTCCGGGCGGGGACGGAATGAGCGGCCACGAGGAGCGGATCCAGGCGCTGCGCCTGCGCGGCGCGAGAGAGCGCGAGGATCTCGTCGAGGCGCTCGCCGCCGCACGAGCGGATGCCGCGTCGTTCCGACAGCGGTGGCGCTTCGCGGGCTGGGCGGCCTCCGGGCTCGCGGCGGCCGCGACAATGGGCTGGAAGCTCTTCGGCAGGAACTCGCTCGCCGCGAGGGCCGGACGCATCGCCTCCTTCGCGTCGCTGGCTCTCGGCGTCGGCCGCGGCATCCAGCGGGTTCGCCGGTTCTGGTAAACGTCGCCTTCGCTTCCGTCGCTTCCGCTCGCTTCGCTCGCTCTCGCTCCCGCGGCGCGAACCTCCTCCCTCGCTTCGCTCGGGAGACTTTTCGCGCCGCGTGCGGCCAGACGCCGCGCGGCTTACACGATCTGTAAGATCCTGCGGGCGATCTCTTCGTACGCTTGCGCGTTCGGGTGGTAGTGGTCGGCCGAGAGGCGGTCGGGCCGCCCCTGGAAGAGATCGAAGGTCGGGACGACCGATACATTCGGGAAGGCCAGAGCGGTCTCGGCGATGAGCTCGTTCCACTGGAGGATCACGGAGGCTCCGAGACGGCCGGAGCCCTTCTGTTCGTCGCCGAAGGGGTCGTAGAGGCCGAGCACGCAGATGCGCGCGGACGGGTTCGCCTCCCGCAGGGCAGCGAGGATCCCGCGCAGGCTCCGGGCGTACCGGTTGCGCGACTCCGTCACGGCGTCGGCGAGCTCGGTCGGCGCGGGGCCGCGCGTGATGCCGTGGGACAGGTCGTTGCCGCCCGCCGAAACGAGGATGAGGTTTGCGCGGGCCGCGAGCGCGCGAACATTCGGGCTCTCGACGATCGCGAGCACTTCCGGCGACTCCATGCCGTTGACCGCGAGGTTCGTGATCTCGGCCGCGCCCTTCTTGCGGAAGGCCTCCAGGACGTTTACGGCAAAGCCCTTGCCCGACTCGTCGCCGGTTCCCTTGGCCAGCGAATCGCCGACGACGAGGATGCGGAAGATGCCGTCGGGCGGCTTGTCCGCAGGGCGCTCCCGGGGCGTTTCCCGCGGGGGCGGCGCGCCGAGCGGCTTTCCGGCCGCGCCGCGCAGCGCCAGAACGAAGCCGGTGCCGAGGACGAGCGCCGCGGCGATCCCCACCGCCAGGGGAGCGGTCCAGAGCCAGAAGCGCGACGGTCCGCGGGCCATGCGAGCCGGGATGATACGTTGATTCGGTGAGTGCGCACGCGATTCTGCCCGGGGCGGCGGTTGCCGAGGTCGTTCTCTCGGCCGAGCACCTGACCAAGCGCTTCGGGCAGCGCGAGGCCGTGTCCGACGTGTCGTTCGACGTGCGTGCCGGCGAGGTCTTCGGTTTTCTCGGTCCCAACGGCGCGGGCAAGACGACGACGATCCGCATGCTCGTCGGCCTCGCGCGGCCCGATCGGGGCACGGTGCGGATTCGTGGCCTCGACCTCGCCCGCGACTTTCGCAGGGCCATGGTCCACGTCGGGTGCATCGTCGAATCCCCGGACCTGTACAAGTACCTGACGGGCCGCGAGAACCTCGTGCACTTTGCCCGAATGCTCCCCGACGGCGCGATGGCGCGGATCGAAAAGCTGTCCGCCCTCGTGGCGCTTTCGGAGCGGCTCGACGACAAGGTCGCGACCTACTCGCTCGGGATGCGGCAGCGCCTCGGGATCGCCCAGGCCCTGCTCGGCAGTCCCGACATCCTGATCCTCGACGAGCCCGCCAATGGCCTCGACCCCGCGGGCATCCGCGAGATCCGGCAGCTCGTGCGCGTGCTGGCGGACGAGCGCGGCATCGCGGTCTTCGTGTCGAGCCACCTGCTGTCCGAGGTCGAGCAGACGTGCGACCGCGTCGCGATCATCCACCGCGGCCGAACGCTCGCGACCGGACCCGTGCGCGAGCTGGTGGACCGCGTCGCGTCCGACCGCCTGCGCCTGGACGTCCGACCGGCGCGCCGCGCGGCCGACGTGCTGACGGCCTTCGGCGCGGCCGAAACCGAGGCGGCCGGCGGGGAGGGCACGGTCCGGGCGCGGATTCCGAAGGAGCGGGTGCCCGACGCCCTGCGCGCGCTCGCCGCGGCGGGAGTGGACGTCTTCGCCGTCGAGCGCGAGCTCGCGTCGCTCGAGGAAGTCTTCCTCGAGGTCACGGGAGGGCAGACGGTATGAAGTTTTCCGGCCTCGTCGAGAACGAGATCCTGAAGTTTTCCAGGCAGCGCCGCTTCCGCGTCGTCGTGCTCATCCTCGTCGCCCTGATCGGCCTGATCGTTTTCGCGCAGGCGCGCGGACGCGAGCGCGTGCTCGGAAAGAAGGACTGGCACGTCGAAACGCAGGAGCGCATGGCCCGGATTCAGAACGGCCTGCGCGACGGCCGCATGCCGCCCTCCATGCAGCGGTGGGCGAGGTTCGAGCTCGACCGCCTGCGCTACCACCTCGACCGCGACATCAACCCCGACGCCGTGTCGGGGCCGCTCTTCGCCCGCGGCTTCGCCAACGCCGCGAGTTACCTGCTCTTGCCTCTGCTCGCGATCGTGTTCGCCTCCGACGTCGTCTCGGCCGAGTTCGCGCAGGGGACGATCAAGCTGCTATTGACGCGCCCGGTGGGCCGCGCTCGCGTGCTCGCGTCCAAGCTCGCGGCGCTCGCGCTCGCCATCACCCTGACGGTGCTCTTCGGCGGCCTGGTCGCGTACCTCTTCGGCGGGATCGCCTATGGGTACGGCGGATGGGCGGCGCCGGTGCTCAGCGGATTCCGCGCGTCGGGCGAGCGTCTCGATCCGGCCGCCGTACGATCGATCGCGCTGTGGCAGGACACGATCCTCGCGTACGGCCTCGCCTGGTTTGCGTCGCTCTGCGTCGGGGCGATCGCCCTGCTGACGAGCGTCCTCCTGCGCTCGACGGCGTCGGCGATGGGCACGATGCTGGCGGCTCTGATCGCCGGCACGATCCTGCCGCGGCTGGCGCCCTCGTGGGAGGCACAGAAGTTTCTCTTCGTCACCAACCTGCCGCTGCCGGACTACTACTCCGGCTCGCCCCCGCCCATCGCCGGCCTGACGGTCGGCCTCGGCGCCGCGGTGCTGGCGGCCTGGGCCCTGGCGGCGATCGTGGCGGCTTTCGTGGTCTTCGTCCGGCGCGACGTCCTCGCCTGAAGGGCTGAGATAGACTCGCCGGCCCCTCTGGAGGTATGCATGAACCTGGATCCGAGAGAGTCCCACTACGTGCTGCAGGCGCTCGTCGCGAAGGGCAAGATCGCGGCGCGGCACGTCCGGGAGATCCTGCGGGACCGGGATCGGGAAGTCGCGTCGCTGCGCCGGCGCCTGACCGAGCTGGAGCAGCTGGGCGGCCGGACCATCGCCAAGGCGGTCGAAAAGGCGTCCTCGCCGGTCGCCCGAGCCCGCCGTCGCCTGTCGCCGAAAGTGCGCGCCCTGCGTCGTCAGCAGGGGAGGTACATGGGCCTCGTCCGCCGTCTCGAGGCCGCGGAGAAGGCGCGGGTTCGGGTCGTGCGTGAGAAAAAGGGTCTTCCCGCGGCCATTCGCCTCGCCCTGACCCTGGGCCGCTCCTAGGGCTGCCGCGGCGTTGGAACCCGGCTTGAAACGGAGTAGGCTGGCCCCCCGAGTCTGATGGCAGATAGGAAGACCGATCCGCCCGCCTCCGGCAAGGTGTCGAGAAAGCTCAAGCCGGAGCAGTATGAGTTGAAGATCCGGTGGGAGAAAGCCCGCCAGGTGCTCGACGTGTCTCCGACGGGTGTGCGCTTCGACTTCGATACTCCCCTCAAGGTGGGGACCAAGTATCCGATCAGCCTGACGGCGCCCGGCGTCACCTTCTCGACGACCCTCGAGGTCTCCCGCTGCCAGCTCACGGTCGAGCCTCCGAGCGGGCGGTTCTTCCGCGTGACCGGGCGCTTCTTCCCCTACGTGGAGTGACCGGCCTTACGTCGCCGGACCGGGCCGGGCGACGAAGCGGTACGCGACGTGCCACGCCGAGAGGCGCGCCTCGCGGTCGTTGACGAGGCCGGCTTTCTCGAAGGCCTTCTTCAGGTCCGGCAGCTCGATGCGGTGAATCGCCGGCGTGCGCGGTCCGGAGACCTTGCGCAGGGCCGTCACGACCCACAGCCGTCCGCCGGGAGCCAGGCGCTTCACGGCGGCCTCGAAGACCGCGCGCGAGCCGACGCGGCTCTCCTGCCACAACAGGATCAGGTCGAAGGACTCCTTGACCGAGCGGACGGTGCGCCCCTCGGCCGACCGGATGGATTGCTGCGCGGACGCCGCGGCGGCGAACATGGCTTCGAGCTCGGGAGGCGGATCGACCAGAAGAACCTCCGCCGCGGCGGAGAGCTCCAGCCGGCTCACGATCTCCGCAGCGCCGCGATAAGGAACCATGGGGCGGGATTGTACGTGGGAGATACTCCCGGCGTGGCCGAGATCCTGTTCGGCACCGCGAGCTTCGCCTACGAGGGCTGGAAGCGGATCGTGTATCACGAGCGCTACCGTGCGGCGACCTTCAAGGTCGAATGCCTGCGCGAGTATGCGCGCTACGCTCCGTTCCGCACGGTCGAGTTCGACTTCCCTTTCTACCGTCCGCCCGGGGAGGCGCAGCTTGCCCGGTATGCGGCGGCCCTGCCGCCGGGATTTCCCGTCGCCTCGAAGGTCTGGGAGGAGATCACGATGCCGCGCTTCCCGGAGCTGCCGCGCCACCGCGAGCGGGCCGGCCAGGACAACCCGCGCTATCTCGACGCGCGCGCCTTTCGCGAGGAGGTGCTCCCGGCTTACGAGAAGGCGTTCCGCGGCCACACCGGGCCCTTCGTCTTCGAGTTCCCGACCGAGCGGCAGCCGACGCCGGCGCGGCGCGCCGCGTTTCTCGAGGGCCTCGACGGCTTTCTCGCCGCGCTGCCCGCGGGGCACGCGTACTCGGTCGAGATCCGGACGCCGTCGTACTTCGTGTCCGAGTACTTCGACGTCCTCCGCCGGCGCGGCGCCGCGCACGTCTTCAACTGGTGGACGCGGACGCCGGCGCTGCTCGAGCAGTGGGAGGCGGCCCAGCCGCTTCCCGGAAAGTTTGCGCTCGCGCGCGTTCTCGTTCCGCCGGGAGTGCCCTATGAGCAGGCGGTCGCGCGCTTCCGGCCGTACGACCGCGTCCAGGCGCCGCGGGAGGACATGCGCCGGGACGTCGTCCGTCTCATTCGCCAGGTGACGGAGGGCGGAGCCGACGTGTTCGTACTCGTCAACAACCGGGCCGAGGGCTGCGCCCCGCTGACGATCCGCGCCCTCGCCGAGGAGCTCGGAATCGAGATCCCCGCACCGCCCCGCCGCTCCCTCTTCGATGGGGTCAGGTCTTGAAAAGTGTGACCTGGTCCCGCCGCCTGACCCCGGCGAACCGGGGCGGAAACTCACACTTTGAGAGACCTGACCCCGGCTATTTCTTGGCGGCGCGGGCGAAGAGCCAGATGAGGTAGGCGATGAAGCCGGCGCCGCCGACGAGGACGAGCAAGGCCGTCCCGGGCGAAAGCCGGCGGATCATCGTGTAGAGCAGGTAGAAGATCGCGCCGAAGATCGGGACGGAGAGGATCCCGATCGTCGCGACGAGCGACCGCGACTTGCGGCGCGGGTCGAGCGGGACGACCTTCATCAGCTCGAGCTTCTTCGAGAGATCGGTCGGGAGAGCGGGGCGCTCGACCCATTGGAGTCCCGTCGGAGCGTCGAACCCCTCCTTCAGGTCGGCGGGGAACGGCTCGCCGCAGTAGACGCAGTGGTCCAGCTTCCAGGCCGCCAGCTTGCGGCGGCAGCGCGGGCAGAGAGGTCCGGCCGTGGGTGCGCTCATGTGTTTTCCTGCTCGATCCCGAGTGTTCGATTATACGGTTGCCCTTGCGGAGTTTTTTCGAGGAGGTCGCGTGAAGGGCAACTCGACGGGCGTCCCCTGGACCGGCTGCGGCACGGCGCTCGTGACGCCGTTCGACGAGAAGGGCCGGATCGACTTCGGCGCCCTCGAGGCCCTCGTGGACTGGCAGATCACGGAGGGCGTGGACTTTCTCGTGCCCTGCGGCACGACGGGCGAATCGGCGACGCTGTCGCGCGACGAGCGCAAGGCGATCACCGCGGCGGTCGTGCGGGCGTCGAACGGCCGCGTCCCCGTGGTCGCGGGCGCGGGCGGGAACCACACGGCACGGGCGGTCTTCTGGGCTCGCGACGCCGCGGAGGCCAGGGCCGACGGCATCCTCTCGGTGACGCCGATGTACAACCGACCCAGCCCCGAAGGGCTCGTGCGTCACTTCTCGGCCATCGCGGATGCGACGGACCTGCCGATCCTCGTCGGCAACGAGCCGGGCCGCACCGCCCTCGACCTCGACGTGGAGACCATCCTGCGCCTGGCGGAGATCCCGCGCGTGGCGGGCCTCAAAGAGGCCTCGGCCGACTTCGGCAAGATCGCGCCGCTGATGGCGTCGGTGCCCGAGGACTTTGCGGTGTTCGCGGGCGGGGACGCGACGGCGCTCGCCCTCGTCGCCCTCGGCGCGAGGGGCGTGATCTCGGTCGCCGCCAACGAGATCCCGAAGGAGATGACCGGGCTCGTGCGCGCCGCCCTCGAGGATCGGCGCGACGCGGCCCTCGAGCTGCAGCGCCGGTTCTTGCCTCTGATGGAGATGAACTTCCTCGAGTCCAACCCCGGCCCGGTCAAGTGCGCCCTGGCGCTCATGAACAAGTGCGGCGAGACGCTGCGCCTTCCGCTCGTGCCGGTGCGGGACGACGTGCGGCGCAAGATCGAGAAGATTCTGGCGGGCTACCGGCTGCTGCCGAGGAAGGGCGGCCGCTGACGTCCCGTCACCGGCGGCGCCAGGGCCGCCGGACGGTGTCCTCGGGCGCGGCGGTCAGGGCTTGCGCGGCCCGGCCGGCAGGTTCTCCATCAGGAACCGCGAGAGCAGCGTGTGGAGGTGGAGCGACGTCCCCTCGCCCTCGTTGATCGCGTGGGTCCGGTTCGGATAGTCCATGAACTGGAAGGGCTTCCCGAGGGCGATCATCCGGTTGACGAGGCGCTCCGAGCCCTGGAAGTGGACGTTGTCGTCGCCCGAGCCGTGGACGAGCAGCAGCTTGCCCTGCAGTCCCTCGGCGAAGCTGATCGGCGAGCCGTTCTTGTAGCCCTCGGCGTTGTCGCGGGGAAGGCCCATGTAGCGTTCCTGATAGATCGTGTCGTAGAGCAACTGGTCAGGGACCGGCGCCACCGACATCCCGACCTTGTAGAGCTCGGGCGACCGGAAGAGGAGATTGAGCGTCATCGAGCCGCCGCCGCTCCAACCCCACGAGGCCACGCGCTCGCCGTCGAGGTAAGGCCTTTCGGCGAGGAGCTTGCGCACGGCGGCCGCCTGCTCCTTCGACGCGAGAACGCCGACCGAGCCGTAGATGATCTTGCGCCACGCCCGGCCCTTCGGCGCCGGCGTGCCCCGGTTGTCCACGCAGGCGACGACGTACCCGGCGTCGGTCAACGCCCGGTGGAAGAGCGCCCGGTCGCCGTGCCAGCGGTCGGTCACCTCGGCGCCGGCCGGTTCGCCGTAGACGTACATGAGGAGCGGGTACTTCTTCGAGGGGTCGAAGGTCCGAGGCTTGAACATCCAGCCGTCCATGCGGACGCCGTCGTCGAGAGTGACCTGGAAGAATTCTGCCGCCGGCGTCGTAAACGGCGCGACTGCCGCGGCCAGCGCCTTGTTGTCCTCGAGAACCCGGACGACCTCGTGGGAAGGCAGGCGGACGAGGTCCACGACCGGCGGTCTGTCGATCGTCGAAAAGGTGTGGAGGGCATAACGGCCGTCCGGCGCGATGTCGTACGCATGGGTGCCCGGCGCGGCCAGCGGAGTCACGCGCACGGGGGCGCCCTTGCCGTCCAGGCGGGCGCGGTAGAGGTACCGGCGCGTCGCGTCGTCCGGCGAGGCAATGAAGTAGAGCAGGCCGCCCTTCTCGTCGACGCCGTCGACCGACAGGATGTCGAAGTCGCCGGGCGTGAGCAGGCGCATCGGCGTGGCGTCGCGCGGCGCGGCGTAGGCATGGCGCCAGCCGTGCTGCTCGCTGACCCACAGCAGGTCCTTGCCCGGCAGCCACTGCCATTCGTCCACGACGTCGACCCACGCCTTGTCTTCGTCGTGGAGCATGCGGCGGACCTGGCCGGTCTTCGCGTCGGCGAGGTAGACGTCGTTCGAGTTCTGGAGCCGGTTCATCTGCTGTAAAACGATCTCGCCCGTGCTCTCGACCCACTCCATGCGCGGGACGTAGTGCTCGCGGGGATGCCCCGGCAGCGCGATGCCGCGCGGCGTGCCGCCCGCCGCGGGGACGACCTCGATCCGCACGGCGGAGTTGACGGTGCCGACCGTCGGGTACTGGATCTTCGTCACGGCCGGATAGGTCGTGTCGGTGTCGTTGATCAGCGAAAAGTCGCCGACGCCGCTCGTGTCGAAGTGCCAGTAGGCGATGGTCTGGCCATCCGGGCTCCAGCGGAAGCCGTCGCGGACGCCGAACTCCTCCTCGTACACCCAGTCGGCCGTGCCGTTGATGATCGTCGCCGACCCGTCCAGGGTCAGGCGCGTGATCTTGCCCGTCTCGAGGTCCTCGACCCAGATGTCGTTGGCGCGGACGTACGCCACGCGGCCGCCGTCGGGGGAGAACTTGGCGAACATCAGCGTGGAGTCCGGTGCGCCGCCGCCGAGCTTGCGGAACCTGCCGCCCGCGACGTCCAGCACCCAGTAGTCGCCGCGCGTCTTGCGCCGCCAGACCTTCTTCGTGTTGGTGAAGATGAGCAGGCGCTTGCCGTCCTTGGACCAGGCGTAGTCGTCGATCTCGAGCGGTCTCTGGCCGGCGGCCGGCACGAGCGCCGAGGCGGCGACGAGGACGCGGCGGGCTCCCGTGGCCGTGTCGTAGCGGACGATGTCCTTCGCCTCGCCAACGGCGGCGGAGGGCTCGAGCGTCGTGTACGCCCGCCCGCCCTCCATCCAGCGCGACGGCCCGAATTTCCTGGCCTCGAAGTCCTTCTTCTCGAAAATGCGCTCGAGCTGGCCGGCCAGGGCGTCGGCCGGCTTCGGATCCGCGGCGCGGGCGCCCCCCGCAGCGAGGAGGGCGCCGAGGGCCAGAGCGGCGAGACGCAGGAATCGCGGGGGCCTCTTCATGTCAGATCTCTCCCGACCGCCTCGGGCGGTCTGCCGTCTGCCGCCAGGCTTCGACCGCTTACGCCTTCAGCTCCCCGATCCGACGGAAGTAGTCGGCGAAGGCCGCGATGCCGCCCTCGGCCTGGGGCCAGTCGAAGTTCTCGTTGGGCGCGTGGTAGCCGTGCTCGGGCAGCGAGAGCCCGAGGAAGAACACGGGGCTCTTCAGGACCCGCTCCATCGAGAGGACGGCGCCGATCGAGCCGCCCTCGCGCACGAACACGGGCTCCTTGCCGAACGCGAACTTCATCGCGCCCCGGATCGCATCGGCGTGCGGGCCGGTCGTCTTGCCCTGGTAGGCCGGCAGCTCGTGCTCGGCCGACACGACCACGTCGGGGTTCTTCTTCTTCACGAACGCCTTGACGAGCTTGACGATCTTCTTCGGGTCCATGTCCGGAACGAGGCGGCACGACACGATGGCCGTGGCCTTCGGCGGGATGATCGTCTTGACGCCCGGGCCCTGGTAGCCGCCGGCGATGCCGTGAACTTCGAAGGTCGGCATCGTCCAGATGCGCTTCATCACCTCGAGCGCGTCGTTGACGCGCAGCGACCGGAACAGGTGGTCGCGCTTGAAGTCCTTGACGGTGAAGCCGCACTTCTTGAGGTCCTCGAGCTCCTTCTTCGTCGGCGGAACGACGTCGGTGTAGAAGCCGGGGATCTTGATGCGGCCGGTCTTCCCGTCCACGCACTCGGCGATGAGGGCGCAGAGCTCGGTCACCGGGTTGCGCGCGGCGCCCCCGGCCGTGCCCGAGTGCTGGTCGGTCTCGCCCGTCTGCAGGTCGAAGCGGAAGCCCTGGAGGCCGCGCAGCCCCGCCGGGCAGGCCGGCCGCGCGCGCGACACCCAGACGGTGTCGGAGACGACCACACTGTCGGTGGCGAAGTCCTTCGCGTTGGCGCGGATCGAGGTCTCGAAGTGCGGGCTCCCGATCTCTTCCTCGAGCTCCCAGAGGAAGTGAATGTTGACGGGCGCGCCGTGCTCGAAGGCGTAGCGCGCGCCGAAGAGCGCCGTCATCGCGGGCCCCTTGTCGTCGGTGGTCCCCCGGCCGAAGTAGCGGTCACCGTCGCGCGAGAACGCGAAGGGAGCGGTCCGCCAGTCCGGGCCGTCGGCCGGCTGGACATCAAGGTGGTTGTAGACGGTGACGGTCGGGTACTGCGGGCCGCGGTCGAACCGGCCATGGACGATGGGGTGGCCCTTCGTCTCGTAGAGCTTCGCGGTCGCGCCGAAGCCCTCGAGGAGCGAGACGGCGTGCTCGGCCGCGCGGCGCACCTCGCCCTTGCGCTCGGGTTCGACGGAGACCGAGGGAATTTCGACCATCGTCTTGAGGACGCTCTCGAACTCGCCGCGCTTGCCGCGCGCGTAGGCCTTGAGCTCTTCCCGCGTGAATCCGCTCGGCATCCTGTTCTCCTTAGTGACTACTTCTTTTTCTTCGGCTGCGGCTTACGCACCGGCGCGGCGGGCTTCTTCGCCGCCTTCTTCTTCGGGGGCGGCGCAGCCTTCGGCTTCGCGGTGGGAGCGGGCTTGGCCTTCGCGGCAGCC
>DATMNJ010000220.1:0-5218 GCA_035569175.1 Thermoanaerobaculia bacterium
CTCGGTCAAGAATTTCGAGATCACCATCCGGATTCTCGGCGGCCTGCTCGCGAGTTACCAGATGACCGGCGACGCGCGCCTGCTCGGCCTGGCCGAGGATCTCGGAACCCGCCTCCTGCCCGCGTTCGAATCGCCGACCGGGATGCCGTACATGTTCGTGAATCTCAAGACCGGCAAGACGCGCGGCGCCCGCTCCAACCCGGCCGAGATCGGCACGCTCGTCCTCGAGTTCGGCACGCTCTCGCGGGTGACCGGTAAGCCGGTGTACTTCGATCGGGCGAAGAGGGCCCTCGTCGCGCTGTACGGGCGCCGCTCGAAGATCGGCCTGGTAGGCGACGAGATCGACGTCGAGACCGGAGCCTGGACCGGCCGCGCGAGCCACGTGGGCGGGGGCATCGACTCCTACTACGAGTACCTCCTGAAGTGCGGGCGGCTGTTCGGCGACGCCCAGTGCGGGACGATGTGGCGTGAGAGCCTGCGGGCGCTCAACGAACGCCTGGCCGACCGCGCGCCGTCCGGCCTCTGGTACGGCCAGGTCGACATGGACTCGGGCGAACGAACGGCGTCCGAGTTCGGCGCCCTCCACGCGTTCCTGCCGGGAGTCCTGGCGCTCGGCGGAGACCTCGAGCATGCCCGAATGCTCCAGGATTCGTGCTTCAAGATGTGGAACCTCGCGGGCATCGAGCCGGAGCTGCTCGACTACCGGACGATGACGATCACCGACGCCCGGTACCCCCTGCGCCCGGAGATCATCGAGTCCGCCTATTACCTGCACCGCGCCACCGGAGATCCCCGTTATCTGGAGATGGGCCGCGTGTTCTTCGAGTCCCTCGTCGGCCGCTGCCGGACCGACGCGGGATACACCGTCCTTGCGAACGTCGCGACCGGCGAGAAGGGAGACCTGATGCCGAGCTATTTCCTGGCCGAGACGCTCAAGTACCTTTACCTGCTCTTCGCGCCGCCCAAAACGCTCGACCTCGAAAAGGTCGTCTTCAATACCGAGGCGCATCCCCTGCGCCGCGTCACCCCCGCCCCGGACGCGAGGCGGTCCCGATGAACCCGACGGCAGCCTTCCTCGCGGCCCGCGATTTCCTGGCTGCCAACAGCCACGACTACGAGCGCGCCCGCGCCGGTTTCCGCTGGCCCGAGCTGACCGAGTTCAACTGGGCGCTCGACTACTTCGACGTCCTCGCTCGCGACAACTCGCGCGAGGCGCTTCGGGTCGTCGAAGACGACGGCAGGCAGACGAGCCTGCGCTTCGCCGACCTTTCCGAAAGATCCAACCGCGCCGCCGTTTTCCTCCAGAGGGTCGGCCTGCGGCGCGGCGACCGCGCGCTCCTGATGCTGCCGAACGTCGCGGCGCTCTGGGAGATCACCCTCGCGGCGATGAAGCTCGGAGTCGTCATCAGCCCCGCCTCGACCCTCCTCACGCCCGCCGACCTCGGCGATCGCATCGAACGCGGACGGATGCGCTGCGTCGTGACGGACGAGGCCGGCCTGGAGAAGTTCGGCGCCGTCGCGGGCGACTGCCGGCGCATCGTCGTCGGCGGCCGGGCGCCGGGCTGGTCCACGTACGAGGACGCGTACGCGGAACCGGCGGACTTCCGGCCGGACGGTCCGACCATGGCCGAGGACCCATTCCTGCTCTACTTCACCTCGGGCACGACGGCCCGCCCGAAGCTCGTGCTCCACACCCACCGCAGCTATCCGGTCGGCCACCTCTCGACGATGTACTGGATCGGGATGCGGGAGGGCGACCTGCACTGCAACATCAGCTCTCCCGGCTGGGCCAAGCACGCGTGGAGCTCCTTCTTCGCGCCCTGGAACGCCGGGGCCGGCATTTTCGTGCCGGGTGCGGCGCGGTTCGACGCCCGCGCGACGCTCGCGCTCCTGGCCTCGCACCGCGTGGCGACGCTCTGCGCGCCGCCGACGGTGTGGCGCATGCTCGTCCTCGAGGACCTGAAGGAACATCCGATGGCGCTGCGCGAGGTCACGGGCGCCGGCGAGCCGTTGAACCCGGAGGTCATCGCCACGATCCAGGACGCGTGGGGGCTCACGATCCGGGACGGGTACGGCCAGACCGAGACGACCTGCCAGATCGCCAACTCTCCCGGCCAGCCGGTCCGCCCCGGTTCCATGGGGCGCCCGCTCCCCGGTTACGACATCGCGCTGCTCGACGAGGACGGCCGGCCGGCGAAGGAGGGCGAGATCGCCGTCGGCTTGAAGCCCCGGCCGGCGCCCATGATGGCGGGATACGAGGGCGACCCCGAGCGCAATGCCGCGGTTCTCGGGGGCGACTACTACCGCACATCGGACACGGCATACCGCGACGATTCCGGATACCTCTGGTACGTCGGCCGCTCCGACGACGTCTTCAAGAGCGCCGACTACCGCATCAGCCCATTCGAGCTCGAGAGCGCGCTGCTCGAGCACGATGCGGTGGCCGAGGCCGCCTGCATCCCGAGCCCGGACCCGGTCCGCCTGTGCGTCCCGAAAGCCGTCCTGGTGCTCAAGCCGGGCCGGGAGGCCTCGCGCGAGACGGCGGCTTCGATCTTCGCCTTCGCGCGCGAGCGGCTGGCGCCCTTTCAGCGAATCCGAAGGCTCGAGTTCGCACCGCTGCCGAAGACGATCTCGGGCAAGATCCGCCGCGTCGAGCTGCGGGCGACCGAAAACGAGCGCCGCGCCCGGGGCGAGCGCGGCGGCCAGGAATACTGGGAAGAGGACTTCCCGCGGGCCGATTGAGAGCGGCGAGCGGCCGGAAGCGCTTCGCTCAGCTCAGGACTCGTGCAGAGCGCGGTGGACGAACGCGACGGCGATCGAGCCTTCCCCGACCGCCGACGCAACGCGTTTGATGCTGCCCGCGCGAACGTCGCCGACCGCGAACACCCCGGGCAGGCTGGTCTCGAGGAGGTACGGAGGCCGGGTGAAAGGCCAGTGGGCCTCGGCAAGGTCCTCGGGCGTCAGGTCCGGGCCCGTCTTGATGAAGCCCCCTTCGTCCAGGGCCAGGCAGCCCCTCAGCCACCCGGTGCTGGGGATGGCTCCCGTCATCACGAACACGTGCCGGATGGGGAGGGTGTCCTCGCGGCCCGTCTTCTCGTCACGACAGCGGACGCGCTCGAGCTCGGAAACGCCTTCGAGGCCCACGACCTGCGTCCGGGCCAGCAACTGGATCTGCGGGTTCTGCTCGATCCGGCGGATCAGGTACCGGGACATGGATTCCTCGAGACCCTCCGCCCGCACGACCAGGAACACCTTCCGGGCGGTCGCGGCGAGAAACACGGCGGCCTGGCCCGCCGAGTTGCCTCCGCCGACGACGATCACCTCGTCCTCGCGGCACAACTGCGATTCGACGAAGGTGGCCGCGTAGTAGACGCCGTTGCCCTCGAAGTCCGACAGGTTTTCGAGGGGAAGTCGGCGGTACCGGGCGCCGGTCGCGATGATGATCGCGCGCGCGGAAACCCGGCCGCCGTCCTCGGTCTCGACGGCGAAGGGCCTGCGCGCGCAGGACAGGCGCGTCGCGCCGCGGGCCACCACGAGATCGGCGCCGAACTTCTGGGCCTGCACGTACGCGCGCGAGGCGAGCTCCTGTCCCGAAACACCGGTTGGAAATCCCAGGTAGTTCTCGATCCGCGAGCTCGATCCCGCCTGGCCGCCCGGCACGTTGGACTCGAGCACCAGGGCATCGAGGCCCTCCGACGCGCCGTACACGGCCGCGGCCAGCCCGGCCGGACCCGCGCCGACGACCACGAGGTCCCGGATGCGCTCGGTGTCGACGCCCTCGTTGAAACCGAGGCAGCCGGCAATCTCGGCATTGGAGGGGTTGCGGAGCACGACGGTTCCGCGGCAGATCAGGACCGGGACGTCGGCGACGCCCACGTGGAAGTGATCCAGCAGCTCCTGGGTTCCCGGATCCCGGTCGACGTCCACGTACGTGTGGGGATGGCCGTTGCGCGTCAGGAATTCCCGGACGTTCAGCGTTCCCGGATTGTGGCTGGACCCCAGGAGCACGACGTCCCCGAAGCCGTTGGCGATCAGCTCCACGCGCCGGAGGATGAAGGCTCGCATGACGATCTCGCCGATTTCGCCGTCGGTCTGAACCAGGGCAAGCAGCTGCTCGCGGTTCATCACCAGGACCTCGCCATCCCCGGCCGCGCGGACGTCCACGAGGACCGGCCGCCCCGACAGCGCGCTCGACTCGCCCGTGAACTGCCCCTCGAGACACGGGATCACGAACTCGTCGCCCTTGCGCATGATGTCGAGGCGCCCGCGCGTGACGACGAAGAACCCGTCGCCGGGATCCCCGACCTTCACGAGAATCTCGCCCCGCGCGACCGGCCGCTTCTGACCGAGGGCCGCGATGCGCCCAACCTGCGTCGGAGTCAGCGTCGGGAAGACGTGCTCGGCGGCAGCCGCCGTCTTCAGGCGAACGGCGATCGGTTTGGCGCCCACTCAGGCCTTGAGAAACGCCAGCAACTCGGCGTTGACCTGGTCCTTCAGGGTCGTGCACATGCCGTGCGGCGCCCCCTTGTAGACCTTGAGCACGGCGCCCTTGACCAGCTTCGAGGAGAGCATCGCCGACGCGCCGATCGGCACGATCTGGTCGTCGTCCCCGTGCAGGATCAGCGTCGGCACGTCGAACGTCTTGAGGTCCTCGGTCAGATCCGTTTCCGAGAACGCCTTGATGCAGAAGTACGAGGCCGGGAAGCCGGCCATCATCGACTGGAGCCAGAACGACTCGCGCACGCCTTCGGAGATCTTCGCGCCCGGCCGGTTGTATCCGTAGAAGGGCAGGCTCAGGTCCTTCCAGAACAGCGAGCGATCGGCGACGACGCCGACCCGCAGGCCGTCGAACACCTCGATCGGCAGGCCGCCGGGGTTGGCCGCCGTCTTCAGCATCAGCGGCGGGATGGCGCCGATCAGAACGGCCTTCGCGACGCGCTTGGTGCCGTGGCGGCCGATGTACCGGGCGACCTCGCCGCCGCCCGTCGAGTGGCCGACGTGGACCGCGTTCTTCAGGTCGAGCGCGGCGACCAGCTCCGCGAGATCGTCGGCATACGTGTCGAGGTCGTTGCCGTTCCAGGTTTGGCTGGAGCGACCATGGCCGCGGCGGTCGTGGGCGATGCAGCGATAGCCACGCGAAGCGAGGAAGAACATCTGGTCTTCGAAAGCGTCGGAAGAGAGCGGCCAGCCATGGCTGAAGACAACGGGCTGCCCGGAG
>DATMNJ010000221.1:0-11931 GCA_035569175.1 Thermoanaerobaculia bacterium
CGGCTCCAAGCGTGCTCCTTAAGCCACTCGGACACCTCTCCGGGAGGCCGGGAATCCTACCAGAGCGACCTGCTGTCGGGCCGTTCCAGGGCGTAACCCTTCAACCGGCGTTACACTGGGTGCCTGTGTCGCCATGACGGAAAAGCCTGAGAAGACCGAGTTCCTCTTTCTCGCGGGCCATCCGTGCCTCGACTTCCTCAACACGCGGACGGTCGCGAAGGGCCAGGCGGTCGAGCTGCTTCCGACCCTCGACGAGTTCCTGCGGTGGCTGACCCGCGCCGGCCGCATCGACGCGCGCGGCGCGGCTGAAGCGCTCAAGCGCTGGAACGACGGGCCCGAAGGCGCGCGCATCACGGAACGGGCGCGCGCGTTTCGCGAGACGCTCCGCCACATGACCGACGCCATCGTCCGCAGCCGCAGCGCCTCGACGGAGGGCGTGGCCGCGATCAACTTCATCCTGGCCGAGAACGACGGAAACCTGAGGCTCGAGCGCCAGGGCGCCGGGTTTCGCACGCGGTTCGCCGCGCGCCCGACGAGCCCGATCACGCTGCTCGGCGTCGTGGCCGAGGCCGCGGCCGACCTGCTTTCCCGCGGGGACCTCCACCTGGTGCGGCGCTGCGGCAACCCGGAATGCGTTCTCTACTTCTACGACACGACGCGCAATCACCGCCGCCAGTGGTGCGCCATGGGCACGTGCGGCAACCTCATGAAGGTCCGGGCCTTCCGCAAGCGGCACCGCAAGGGGCGCGCCGCCACCTAGGCCCGCTCCGTCATCCGCTCGGTCGGCTAGCTCGAACCGGGTGGTCCCGCGGCGCCCTCGGCCGCGATCCGCCGCAGCGTCTCGAAGCTGTAGATCCCGTCGTTGTGGCCGTCGGCCCAGTCGATCTGGAGGGCGTACGCGCCGACGCGCCGGTGCGACGTCGCCTGGAACGAGCGCGGCGTCAGCGGCCGCTCGGGGCCCCGGTAGACGTTGCCCATGATGTCCTTCTCGCCCTTGCATCCGGCGCACGGACACGCGCGGCGCAGCCTCTCGAGCGGGAAATAACTTTCCGTCCCGTCGGCCCACACGATCGCGAGCTCATTGCCGACGAGCAGGATGTCTTTGGGAACGGTGGTGGCCACGGAGGCGAGCTTACTTCACACCCTCGGCGAGGAAGAGGTCCGACAGGATGCGGTTGTAGGCGTAGACGTAGGCCGTGCCGTCCGGCGTCATGCTCGGCGCGCCGATCGAGAGAATCCCGGCGGGATCGCCCGGAGCCAGGGTCTTCCAGAGCTCCCTCGTGCCGGTCGCGAGATCGAGCCGGAAGACGCGTCCCGGGAATTCTCCCCGGCGAAACACGTACAGGCCGCGGCCGTCGGGCGTCCAGCCGCAGGGGACGTCATCGGCCCCGAGACCCGCGAGGACCGTGGGCTCTCCACCTTCGACCGAGTAGAGGTAGATGCGGTTGTCGGGTCCGCGCGCGGCAACCCGCCTGCCGTCGGGCGAGATCGTCCGCGGCAGCGCGAGGTAGCCGACCGGGCTGAAAGCGCGCGGCTTGCCGCCGTCGAGATCCAGTGTGTAGAGGCGATTTCCCCGGCCGGTTTCACGGGCGGTCAGCAGGACGCGCTTTCCGTCGGGAAACCAGCTCGCGTTGGTCAGCATGAGCCCCTGCGTCGGAAGCGGTCTCGGGTCGCCGGCGCCCGTCGGGAGCAGCATCCCCTGCTGATCCCCCGTGACGTGGACGATCGAAAGCACCCACTTCCCGTCGGGGGACATCGCCTGCGCCGATCCCTCGCCCAGGCGAACCGGCGGCGACCCGTCGGTGGCGCGCACGTAGGTGGAATAGCCCCGACCTCCGCCCTCGCCCGACTCGAAGAAGACCATCGTTTTCCCGTCCGGCGAGATGCCGACGACGTTGGACCAGTCGAGCCAGGAGAGGTCCCGCTCCTTCGATTCCCCGGGCGCAAACCCGAGCATGCCGGAACGCAGCGTGTCGTGCGAGAGAAGCACCCGGCCGTCGGCCGTGACGTCATGCAGAACGAGGTTCCCCGTCACGCGACCGAGGGGCCGGATCGAACCCGAGAGCGTCGTCGCGTACAGCGCGTTGTTGCCGACCTCGGCCGCGGCGAACCAGATCTCGTCGCCCCTGGGCGACCACGCGAGGCCGGCCTCCGCCGCGTACAGGGGCGTCAGAACCTTTTTCTTACCGTCCCGGCCGACGACCGACACGTAGCCGCCGTCGTCCGGGAAGGTCGGATGCTCCATGAAGGCGACGGACGCGCCATCGCGCGAGATCCGCGGATAGCTGATCCAGCCCGCGCCGGCATCGAAGAGGACCTTGCCGATCGGGTACTCGAGCCGATTGTGGCCATCCACGTTGCGAACGATCGCGAGGTTCGTGCCGTCGGGAGCCCAGTCTGCCGCCTGGACGTCCTCCTGGATCGCGCGCGGCGTGCCGCCCCCGGTCATGCCGATGCGCGCGAGCATTCCGGTCCGGGAGAAGCCTCCGGCGGAATGGCGGTTGAGCGATACCGCCAGCTCTCCCGTCGAGGAGATGGAGAGCAGCGACGCTCCCTTCAACCCGAAGGGCCGGGACTCGGGGCTCTCGAGGCGACTGACGAAGATCTCGACCGGCCGGTCCTCCCACGCCGCGGAATAGATGACGGTCTGTCCGTCGGGCGCGAAGCGCGCGGTGTGGATTTCGCCTCTCTGGAACGTGAGCTGGCGGAAGGACGGGATGGGCGTCACGGCCGCCTTCTTCCCGGCGGAATACGCTCCGAAGCCGATCGCCGCGGCCAGGACGGCGGCCCCGGCCGCGATCGGCCACGCGGAGCGGCGGCGCCGGGGCGCCTCGATCCGATGCTGGCCCGTCACTTCCGCCGAGACGGGCGCCTCGGAAAGGTGGTCCCGGATCGCGGCGAGGTCCCGCGCCAGGTCCTTCGTCGTTCCGAAGCGGTCTTCCGGGTCCTTGGCCAGGCACCTCTCGACCAGCCACCGCACGGGCGCCGGGATCCGCGCGTTCAGCTGCGACACGGGCTCCGGCTCTTCGCGGATGATCGCCGTCAGCGTCTCCGCCGTCGTCCCGCGCTCGAACGCGCGCTTGCCGGTGGCCATCTCGTACAGAATCGAGCCGAAGGCGAACTGGTCGGACCGGAAGTCCGTCGGCCGACCCGCCGCCTGCTCGGGCGACATGTACCCGACCGTTCCCATGACCATTCCGGGACGCGTTCCATCTCCGGCCGCCGTCTGCAGGCCCGACACCTCGGCGGACTCCGGCGTCACGAGTTTGGCGAGGCCGAAGTCCAGGATTTTCGCGTACCCGTGCTTGGAGATCATGACGTTGGCCGGCTTCAAGTCCCGGTGCACGATCCCGGCCGCGTGCGCGGCCGAGAGCCCTTCCGCGACCTGCGTCGCGAGCTCGAGAAGCTTGCGCGTCGGCACTGCCCCGGAGGCCGTCAGGTCCTTCAGCGTCCCGCCCTCGATCAGCTCCATCGCGATGTAGACCGTCTGATCGGCCGCCCCGATGTCGTAAATCGTCAGGATGTTCGGATGCGACAGCGCCGACGCGGCGCGCGCCTCCCGCTCGAACCGCGTCCGCCGCTCCGGATCGGCCGCCAGCTCCGCCGGCAACACCTTCACCGCCACGTCGCGCTTCAACCGTTCGTCCCGCGCCCGATACACCTCCCCCATCCCGCCTGCCCCGATGGGCGCGAGGATCTCGTAGGGCCCGAGCTTCGTTCCTGCGGAAAGCGTCATGGATTCGCGGGGGGATTCTAACCTCGGACAAGCGAGCGGCGTCCGACCATCTTCGTGGCGCCTGAAGGGATCGGGCCTGCGGCCCTCAGGATGACAGGGAAAGGGCATGGCTCGCTGCACGGCACCGTGACATCTGTTCGCGGCGCAAAGAGTCTCCCGACCGAAGGGAGCGAGGAGGTTTGCGCCGCGGGAGCGTGAGCGAGCGCAGCGAGCGGAAGCGACGTTACTTGAGCCCGTCGACCAGCTGCAGGTAGGAAAGGATGCGCAGGTAGCTGTACGCGTAAGACGTGCCGTCGCGCGTGAGCACGACGCGGGAGACCGAGTTCAGTCCGGCCTGGTCGGCGGGGAGAAGATCGCGCCACGGTTCCCTCTTGCCGGTCACGACGTCGTAGCGATAACACTTCCAGGGGTAGGCGCTGCGATCGAGGACGTAGAGCGTGCGTCCGTCGGCGGCAAAACGCGAGGGCACGTGCTCCGACGCGATCCCCTCCAGCGGCGTCGGCTCGCCGCCCTGCAGCGGGTAGAGGTACACGCGACGGTCGGGACCGCGAACCACACCGCTCTTGCCGTCCGGCGTGATCGTGCCGCGAAAGAGGTAGTACCCCTCCGGAGTGAGGGCGCGCGGTTTGCCCGCCCCGGAGAGATCCCGCTGGTAGATCCGAAGCCCGTGCGTGCCCTCGCTCGCGGTGATGATCAGGCTCTTTCCGTCGGGCATGAAGTCGGCCGTGACGGGAGACAGGCCGTCGTTGGGGATCGGCCTCGGCTCTCCGACGCTGGTCGGCAAGAGGACGATCTGCGGCTTCGACGAGACGTTTCGGACCGAGATCGCCCAGGCGCCGTCCGGAGACAGCGCTTCCGTCGCCCCTTCGCCGAGGCGCACGGCCGGAGAGCCGTCCATCTTGCGCAGATAGGACGAGTACCCCGGGCCGCCACCCTCGCCCGACTCCGTGATGAGCAGCAGCTTGCCGTCGAGCGAGATGTCGGAGCCGAGCGAATAGTCGAGCCAGGACAGCTCGCGGTCCTTCTCGTCGCCGGGGTTGCGTCCGAGGATGCCCAGGCGGGCGCTCTCGTTGGTCATCAGGACGTGGCCGTCCTTCGAGATGTCGCGGATCGTGCTGATGCCGGGAACCCGGCCGACCAGCCGCGTCGTGCCGGAGAGCGTGACGGCGTGCACGGCTCGATTGAAGCCGCCTTCGGCCGCGGTGTACCAGATCTCACGACCGTCCGCGGGCCACGCCAGGCCCTGGACCGTCGCGTAGTCGGGCGTCAGGGTCGTCTTCTTGCCGGCCAGGTCGACGATGGCGACGGACCCGCCGTCGTCGCCCGGCGAGGGGTGTTCGATGAACGCGATGACGCCGCCCTTCGGCGACATCCGCGGATGACTGATCCAGCCGGAGGTCTCGAAGAGCACCTTGCCGATCGGAAACTCCAGGCGGTTGCGCATCCCGGCGTCGCGCACGATGAGCAAATCCTTCCCGTCGGGCGACCAGTCCGCCCACTGGACGCCGTCGAGGATGTCGCGCGGCGCGCCGCCCGCGATCGAGATTCGCGCGAGGCGGCCCGTGCGGACGAACGGCTGCGTCTCACGCCGATTGAGCGAAACGGCCAGCTCGCCCGACTTCGAAACCGCCAGGATCTCCGAGTCGGGCAGGCCGAACGGCCGCGATTCGGGGCTCTCGGGACGGTTGATGAAGATCTCGATCGGCTTGCCTTCCCAGGCCGCCGAGTAGAGGATCGTCTGCCCGTCCGGCGCGAAGAGCGAAGTCGCGACCTCGCCGCGGGAAAACGTGATCTGGCGGAACGCGGGCGGCTCCACGAAGCCGGCCTTCTTTCCCGCCGAGTACACGAACGGCGCCGCGAGCGCTGCGCCGAGCAGAGCCGCGAGCACGGCGACGCTCCACGGCCGACGGGCGCGAGCCGGCACCGCGTGCACTCCCGTGTGCGCCGGCGCCGAGATGCTCGACAGCGCCTCGAGGTCGAACGCCACGTCGCGCGCCGACTCGAACCGCTCTTCGGGATTCTTCTCGAGGCAGTGACGCACGATCCGGTCGAGACCCGGGTGGACGTCCTTGTTGGTCTGCGAGAGGTCCGGCGGCTCCTTCGTCAGGATCGCCGTGATCGTGTCCGCGGCGGAGTCGCCGCGGAACGCGCGCTGGCCCGCGAGCATCTCGTAGAGGATCGTCCCGAACGCGAAGAGGTCCGAGCGCCTGTCGGCCGCCCTTCCCCGCACCTGCTCGGGTGCCATGTAACCCATCGTCCCGAGCACGACGCCGGGCTGCGTGCCCGACACGGTCTGCAGATCCGTCTGCAAGCCCTCTTCTTTTTCGGATTTGAGTTTCGCGAGGCCGAAGTCGAGGATCTTGACGCGGCCGTCTCTCGTCAGAAAGAGGTTCTCGGGCTTCAGATCCCGGTGGACGATGCCCTTTTCGTGCGCCGCCGCCAGGCCGCGCGCGATCTGCACGGCGTACTCGATCGCCTTGCGGGGCGAAATCGGGCCGGTCGACAGCCGCGCGCGCAGCGTCTCGCCTTCGAGCAGCTCCGTCACGATGTACGGCGAGCCCGCTTCCGTGCCGATGTCGTAGACCGCCGTGATGCCCGGGTGGTTGAGCACGCCGGCCGCACGCGCCTCCTGCTCGAAACGCTTCAGCCGGTCGGCATCCTGCGAGAACGTCGGCGGGAGCACCTTGATCGCCACGTCTCGCCCGAGGCGCGGGTCCTTCGCGCGATAAACCTCCCCCATCCCTCCCGCGCCGATCGGCGCGAGGATCTCGTAGGGTCCGAGCTTCGTTCCGGTGGAAAGTGTCATCGAGGCTGCGGGGGGATTCTAAGGCACCGCCGTGGAATATCCTTGCGCCACTTTAGAAAGGCCAACATGAACTCGAGTCAGCGCGCCCTCGGTTTGGCTCTCTTGCTCGCCGCCACGCAGGCCGTCGCCCAGGCCCCGAAAGAGATCACGGTCCGGTGGGCCTACGGCGACGAGGCCGAGGCGGCGACGAAGCTGCCCCAGGTCGCGTGGACCACGGGCGGCGACGTCCTCGTGCTCGACGAGCGTAAGCCGGCCGCCGAGCGCACGCTCGAGCGCGTCAAGGCCTCGACCGGCGAACGCAAGCCGGCCGTCGACCGTGCCGCGTCGCTCGCGAGCCTCAAGGCGCTGCTCGGCGCGCAGGAAACGCCGGAAGCCCTCCCCTGGCCCGACTCCTTCGACCGCGCCGGCCGCCTCGCGCTCTACACGTTCGCCGACGACGTCTTCGTTCTCGACCTCGCCACGGCCCGGTTCGAGCGCCTCACCCGTACGGCGGAGAAGGAATCGGTCGCGCGCCTCTCGCCGGACGGGCGCAGGGTCGCGTTCGTCCGCGGCAACGACCTCTACGTCTACGACCTCGCCTCGAAGACCGAAACACGCCTGACGTCGGACGGGGGGCCGTCGATCCTGAACGGCGCGCTCTCCTGGGTCTACTGGGAGGAGATCTTCGACCACGGCGAGGCCGGCTACTGGTGGTCGGACGACTCGAGCGCGATCGTGTTCCTGCGCACCGACGAGACGGCCGTCGACGTCGTGACGTTCCCGAAGTTCTCGCCCGCCGTGCCGGGGATCATCACGCAGCGCTATCCCAAGGCCGGCGACGTCAACCCGACCGTCCGCCTCGGGATCGTGGACGTGGCGAGTGGAAAGACCTCGTGGATGGACCAGGCCGCCGCAGGCTACGAGTACATCCTCGGCGTGAAGTGGCTGCCGGACAGCAGCGCGGTGGCCGTCCAGACAACCAATCGCCCCCAGACGCGGCTCGACATCTGGCACGTGGCGCGCCGCAATGGCAGCGCGACCCTCCTCATGACCGACATCGACGAGGCGTGGGTCAACCAGAAGGAGTTGCAGTTTCTCGATGGCGGCAAGAAGTTCCTCGTCACCTCCGAGCGGGACGGCCACACCCACCTCTACCTCTACTCGATCGACGGCAAGCTTCTGAACGCCGTGACGAAGGGCCCATGGTCCGTGCGCGGCCCGGGCGCCTTTTACGGCGCGCCGCTCGGCTCGGCCTGGGTGGACGAGGCCGGCGGCTGGGTCTACTTCACGGCCCTCGAGAAGTCGCCCATCGAGCGGCAGCTCTACCGGGTCCGCCTCGACGGCACCGGCATGGAGCGCCTTTCGAAGGAAGACGGCACGCACCGGATCGTGATGAGCCCGGACCGGCGCGCCTACGTGGACGACTTCTCGAGCCACGACACGCTGCCCTCGCTCTCGCTCCACGACGCAAACGGCACAGCACGCGCAACGCTCGCCGCGCCCCGGACCGAGATCATCGCGCCCTTCGCGTTCCAGAAGGCCCAGCTCTTCACCGTGCCGGCGCCCGACGGCTTCGCCCTGCCCGCGCGGATCGTCAAGCCGCGCGGCTTCGATCCGGCAAAGAAATACCCCGCGATCCTTTACATCTACGGCGGCCCCGGCGCCCCGACGGTCAACGACTCGTGGGACTACTCCTTTTCGGGAAACACGTATTTCGACCAGGTCCTCGCCAACCGCGGCTACGTCGTCTTCTCCGTGGACCCGCGAAGCGCGACCGGGCAGAGCAAGACCCTCGAGAACACGATCGCCCGGAAGATGATGACCGACGAAGAACTCAACGACATCGTCGCCGGCGTGAAGTGGCTGAAGGCGCAGCCCTTTGTCGACGCCGCGCGCGTCGGCGTCTGGGGCTGGAGCGGCGGCGGCACCGACACACTGCTCGTCATGACGCGCTCGCAGGAATTTAAGGCCGGCATCTCGGTCGCGCCCGTCACCGATTGGCACTTCTACGACACCAAGTTCGCCGAGACCTACATGAAGACGCCCGCCGACAATCCCGAGGGCTACGCGCAGTTCTCGCTCATCCCGCGCGCCAGGGACCTGCACGGGCGCCTCTTGCTCGTCTTCGGCTCGGGCGACGACAACGTCCACCCCCAGAACGAGTGGAGCTTCATCGACGAGCTCATCAAGGCCGACAAGCCCTTCGACATGATGGTCTACCCGATGCGCAAGCACCCGATCGAGGATCGGCCCGCCCGCATCCACCTCTTCGAGAAGATGCTGGAGTTCTGGAAGCTGTACCTGTAGCTTTCGCCTCTCTGAGGAGGGGTGGCTCGCGGGCGCAGGCGGGGCGACCTACTTCACGCCGCGGACGAGATACAGGTCCGACAGGATCGTCGCGGCGGAGTAGGCGTAGGAACGTCCGTCCGGCGTGACGCGCAGACCGTAGAACGCGACGAAGCCCGTGGGATCCGCCGGCGCGATGTCCTTCCACTTCTCCTCTCGCCCGCTGGCAAACTCGAGAAGAACGACCCGGGCCGGAACCGCCTGCCCCCGGCGCACGTAGAGCGTGCCGGGCTTCGCGCCGATCCCGACGACCGTGTCCACCGCGGCGACACCCGGCACCGGGACGGGTTCGCCGCCCTCCGTCGAGAGGATGAAGAGCTCGCGCGCCTGATTGCGCCCGAGAAAATGCGTGGCATCCAGGGGATGTGAGGTCGCCCCGAAGCCTTCCGGCGTCACGGGCTTCGGATCGCCTCTCTCCGAATCGACGAGATAGACGCGCCGGGCCTTCGCGCCTTCCTGCGCGGTCACCAGCAGGTGCCGGCTGTCGGTCATCCAGACGGCACTGAGCACCTGGAGTGACGGAAACGACAGCGCCCGCGGCTGTCCGGCGCCCGTCGGGTAGAGGGTGAGCTGACGGTCGGTCGTGGGGTGCAGAATGGCGAGAACCCATTTGCCGTCGGGAGAGAGGGATTGGCTGCTCCCCTCGCCGACGCGAAGGGCCGGCGAACCGTCGGTCTGGCGAAGAAACGTCGAGTACCCTTCGCCGCCGCCTTCCCCGGCCTCGTTGAAGAGCATGGTGCGCCCATCGTCGGAAAGATCCGCCATCAGGCTCCAGTCGAACCAGGTCAGGTTGCGCTCTCGCGTTTCGCCGGGTCCAAAGGCGAAGGTCCCGATGCGAGCCGTGTCGTGCATCATCAGGACACGGCCATCCGCCGCGGCGTCCGCGAGGGTGAGAGACCCCGTCACGCGAGCGAGCAGGCGCGGCCGCCCCGAGGGCTTGACCCCGAACAGGGACCGGTTGCCGCCGACCTCGGCGGCCGTGTACCAGACTTCCGAGCCGTCGGGCGACCAGGCCAGGCCGCGGGTACTCGCGTACAGGGGCGTGAGCGACGTCTTCCGACCCGTCAGATCGATCATGGAGGGGATGCCGCCGTCATCGCCGTTGGCCGGATGCTCCAGGAAAGCGACCCGGTCCCCGCGCGGCGAGAAACGCACGGAGTCGAGCCACCCCGCGGTCTCGTACAGCACCTTTCCAATCGGAAATTCGATCCGGTACTTTCCGGAGAGGTTGCGCACGACGACGAGGTCCTTGCCATCGGGAGTCCAGTCCGCGCCCTCGACGTTTTCCAGAATTTCGCGTGGCGCCCCGCCGCCCGCCGCGGACACCCGCGCCAGCGTTCCCTTCCGCGTGAA
Source organism: Thermoanaerobaculia bacterium (assembly GCA_035569175.1). GTDB lineage: Bacteria > Acidobacteriota > Thermoanaerobaculia > UBA5066 > Gp7-AA6 > DAHUXD01. The sequence goes on from DATMNJ010000221.1 coordinate 10,221, forward strand.
CGCTCCGGTGAACGCGGCGTTCAGGCAGACCGCAATCTCACCCGTGCGGCTGACGGCGAGGACGTCGGCCCTCTCGAGCCCGAACGGGCGAGCCTCCGGAGTCGAAGAGCTCCCGATGAACACGGCTTCCGGCAAACCCTCCCAGGCAGCGGAATACACGACGGATTTTTCGTCCGCGCCGAAGCGCGCGCTCCAGACGGTTCCCCGGCGAAACGTCAGCTGCTGGAAGGAGGGCGGAAGCGGCGGCCCTCTTCGGGCATGGAGCCAGTAACCCGCGGCGGCTGCCGCGGCGATGGCCAGGGCGACGAGGACGGGAGCGGCGATGCCCGTTCGCCGGGCCGCGACGCCCGCCGCCGGCACCTGAGGCGCCGAAAGACCCGACAGAGCCTCCAGATCGAATGCGACGTCGCGGGTCGAGTAGAAGCGCTCCTCCGGGTTCTTCTCGAGGCAGTGCCGCACGATCCGCTCCAGGCTCGGCTGCACGCTCTTGTTGGTCGCAGAGAGGTCCGGCGGGTCTTCGCGCAGGATCGCCGACATGGTCTCGGCCGCCGAGTCCCGATGGAACGCGCGGGAGCCCGAGAGCATCTCGTACAGGATCGCCCCGAACGCGAAGATGTCGGAGCGCTGGTCGGCGGGCTTGCCCTTGACCTGCTCGGGCGACATGTACCCGAGCGTGCCCATGACGACGCCCGGCTCCGTGCCCGAGGCGGTCGGCAGGTTCGTCTGCGGTCCGCTCTGCCCCTCCGGCTGCGTCAGCTTCGCGAGACCAAAGTCGAGGATCTTCATGCGCCCGTCGTTGGTGACGAACAGGTTCTCGGGCTTCAAGTCCCTATGGATGATCCCTTTCTCGTGCGCCGCCGCGAGGCCCTTGGCGATCTGCACCGCGTAGTCCGTCGCCTTTCGCACGCCAATCGCACCGCCCGACAGGCGCGCCCGCAGCGTCTCCCCCTCCAGCAGCTCCGTCACGATGTAGGGCGCCCCGTCGTGCGAGCCCAGGTCGTACACCGCCGTGATGTTCGGGTGGTTCAGCGCGCCCGCCGCCTGCGCCTCCTGCTCGAAGCGCCGCAGCCGGTCCCCGTCCTGCGAGTACGACGCCGGCAGGACCTTCACCGCGACGTCGCGCTTCAAGCGTTCGTCCCGCGCCCGGTACACCTCCCCCATGCCTCCGGCCCCGATCGGCGCGACGATCTCGTAGGGGCCGAGACGTGAACCGGCCGCGAGGCTCATTTCACTCCGTCAACGAGGTACAGGTCCGAAAGAATGCGTTGGTAACTGTAGAGGTACCCCTCCCCACTCCGAGTGGGGAGGATCCCGAGCTCGCCGACGCCCGCCGGGTCAGCCGGCGTCACGATCCGCCAAGACTCCTTCTTGCCCGTCGCGAGGTCGAGCCGGACTTCCTTCGCGGGCAACTCGCCCCCGCGGTGGACGAACAGGGATCGGCCGTCCAGGCTCAACTGCTCCCAGGTGTCCTCCGGGTCGAGGCCGGGAACCACCCTGGGCTCCCCTCCGTTGAGTGGATAGACGTAGGTCTTGCGGTCGGGGCCTGATGCCACGACCCAATTGCCATCCGAGCTCACGAGCGAGCCGCCATAACCCTCCGGAGTCACGGCCCGCGGTTTGCCGCCGTCGGTGCTCCGGAGGTAGATCCGGTTTCGGTGCCCCTGCTCGCTGGCCGTCATGATGATCTGCTTGCCGTCCGGCATGAAGGCTG
>DATMNJ010000222.1:0-4648 GCA_035569175.1 Thermoanaerobaculia bacterium
TGCTGCGCCTGGCCGAGGGCGCCGGCCGCCCGATCCTCGTCACCGAGAACGGCATCGCCACCCGCAACGACGGCCTGCGCCGCGACTTCCTGCGCGAGCACGCCCTGGTCCTCGCGCACCGTCTCGAGGCCGGCGCGCCGATCGAGGGCTACTTCTACTGGTCGCTGATCGACAACTTCGAGTGGCTGGAGGGCATCCGGCCGCGCTTCGGGCTGTTCGAGGTGGACTACGCGACGTTCGCCCGAAGACGGCGCCCATCAGCGGACGTCTTCGCCCAGCTCGGCCGCCGGTTCACCGGGGAAGGGGGTGCGGGATCTTCCTTCGCCGCTCGAACGTGACGAAGTCCTGGACTCCCGCGGCCCGGGCGAGCTCGGCCGTCCGCGCGTAGTCCCGGCCGACCTCGGCGGGGGCGTGCGCGTCCGACGAAAACGTCACGGGAATCCCGAGCGCGGCGATGCGCGCGAGCAGCCTCGGCTCCGGATAGGCCTCGCCGACGGGCTTGCGCAGGCCGGCCGACGAGATCTCGACCGCGCAGCCGGCAGCTTTCGCGCCGGCAAGGGCCGCCTCCTCGGCCTCGAGCCGCGGGACCACCGGACGGTGGCCGTGCTTCTTCGGCAGGTCGAAGTGGGTGAGGACGTCGAAGAGCCTCGTGTGGGCGGCCTTCGCGAGGAGCCGGTAATACTCGTCGTACAGCGCGTCCACGCCCTCGTTCGCAAAGCGCCCGGGCGAGCTCTTGGGATCGTCGATCCAGCCGCCGGCCACCCAGTGCACGGATCCGAGCACGAGGTCCCAGTCGGCGCGTTCGAGCCACCGCGCGAGCCCGGCCTCGTGCCCCTCGGCATAGTCGGCCTCGAGGCCGAGCCGCACCGCGATCCGGCCCGCGAACTCGGCGCGCAGCCCCTCGACCTCGCCGACGTAGTCGTCGAACTGGTCCTCCCGCATCGCGAGCTTCGGGTCCCGGGCGTTAGGAGGCAGAAAGTAGAGCGGAACGTGGTCGGTGAAGGCGATCTCCGAGAGCCCGAGGTCGAGGGCCCGCAGCACGAAATCGCGGGAAGCGCCGCCCGCGTGCCCGCAGCGGAACGTGTGAACGTGGTTGTCCGGAAGGCCGCGCACGGCCCGATTATCGCGGTTGCCGCGGATCTTCACATCGTCTTCACGCCCACGGGACTAGGCTTGCGGACGATGCAACACGTGAACCACCCTCCGGGCCACTGCCAGTGCGGCCGGTCTGTCGACTTTGAGCGCGCCGTCGGCTCCGGGACGCACCGCGAGGTCGCCTGCGTGTGCCGCCGCCGCCACGACGTCGCGTTCGGCGCTTCCGGCTGGACCTCCGTCGCGGAGCTGACGCCCGAGCTCTCGGTGCCTCTGTCGGGCTTTTCGGCGCAGCTGCGGCACGCCGACGACGCCGAGCGGTTCTGGTTCCCTTTTGCGCTGCAGGGCGGTGTCGCGCTGCCGGTCCACATCCTCATCTCCCCCTCGGCGAAGATCGCGGAGGTCAAGGCGGCCGACCTGAAGGTCTTCCGGATCGAGGCCGTGGGCCTGCCCACCGACGCCCGCCGCCGCTGGATCGCCTGGTGGCAGGAGCGGCGCCCGGCTTCGCGGTCCCGCGGGCCGTCGCCGATCGTTCCGAGCCGGCTCGGCCGGTGGCCGGCGCCCGCGCTCGGCCGGAGGCCTGCGGCGTTCCCGGTGCGCTGACCGGCCCGGCGCCTTCGCGCCCTTCTTACACCGGTTTTCCGTCCCCTTTGTCCGGGCCTCGCCGGGTCTTCGCCGCCGGAGCGGACACTGGGACCGTTCCAATGCTCCTCTGCGACTTTCACATCCACACGACCTACTCGGACGGCGTCCTGCCCTTGTCGAAGGTCGTGGACCTGTTCGGTCAATCGGGGCACGACGTGATCGCAATCTCCGACCACATCGTCAACCAGGACTCCGGTCTGGGAAAGGTCGCTCACCGGATCGGCAACAGTCTCAATCCGGAGAGTTGGAAGCGCTACGCGGAGGAGATCGCCCGCGAGGGCGAGCGCGCGTGGCGGACCTACGGCATGCTGGTTCTGCCCGGCGCGGAGATGACGCGCAACACGATCAACCGCGACACCTCGGTCCACGTCCTCGCCCTCGGCCTCGACGACTTCCTCGGCGCCGACGGCGATCCGCTCGAGATGCTCGCGGCGATCCGCGCCCGCGGGGCCGTCTCGGTCGCGTGCCACCCCCACGAGATGAGCGAGTGGTTCGCGAACACCTGGTACCTCTGGAATCGCCGCAAGCGCGTCGCGCCGCTCGTGGACCTGTGGGAGGTCGGCTGCCGCTGGGAGCTGTACCCGGTGATCTCGCGCGAGAGTCTTCCGCACATCGCCAACAGCGATTTCCACCGGCCCGAGCACCTCTACGCCTGGAAGACGCTGCTCGCCGCCGAAAAGTCGCGGGAGGCCGTGATCGCGGCCCTCAAGCGCGGAACGGGAATCGGCGTGCTCCGGCTGTCGGAGAAGGCGGCCTCGGCGTGACGCTCCCGGCCGCCGTCGCCCTGGCCGGCCTGGCGGCCTCGGCGGTGGTGTACGCGGTGGCCGCGGCCGAGCTCCAATGGCTCCGGCGGACGGCGCGCGGCGCGCCCGTCCCGCGCTTTGCCCCTCCGATCTCGATTCTGAAGCCGCTGAGCGGCCTGGACGAGCGCCTCGAGGAGAGCCTCGACTCCTTTTATCGACTCGACTATCCGAACTACGAGATCGTCTTCTCTTTCTCCGCGAGCTCGGACCCGGCGTATCCGATCGCGCGCCGCGTGGCCGACTGCCACGCGCGCGTCCCGAGCGTCTTCGTCTTCGATGGCCGCGACTCGGGAGGCAACGCCAAGGTCGACCGGCTCGCGGCCGCCGCGGAGCGGGCGCGGCACCGCCTGCTGCTGTGCTCCGACGGCAACGTCGGCGTGAGGCCGGATTTTCTGGCCCGCGCGGTGTCGCACTTCGCGGACCCGCGCGTGGGCCTCGTGTCGCACCTGTTCGCGGCGACCGGGGCTTCGAGCGCCGCGTCGCGGGTCGAGGCCCTCTTTCTGAATGGCTGCCTTCTTCCCGGAACGGCGGCCGTGGCCGGCATCCTCGGAATGTCGTGCGTGGTCGGCAAGTCGATCCTGGTCTCGCGTGCGGCCCTCGAGGAGATCGGAGGCTTCCCGGCCCTGCAGAATTTTCTGGCGGAGGACTACCTCATCGGCCGGGAGGTGCGGCGCGCCGGCTACCGGGTCGTCCTTTCGGCCGACGTGCTCGACACCGCCGAGGTGAGCAAGACCGCCCGGGCGGTCTGGGCGAGGCACCGGCGCTGGGCGATGATGCGCCGGCGGCTCGGCGGCCCGCTTTACCTGGTGGAGGCCTTTTCGGGGGCGCTGCCCTGGGCGATCGCCGCCGCGGCGGCGGGGGCATGGGCGCCGGCGGCCGCCCTGCTTTCCTTCCGCTACGCCGCCGAGGCGCGCGTCGCGGCGTCGTTCGGGCGGCCGCACTCGCTCTCGGACTGGCTCCTGATGCCCGTGCGCGATCTCGCAGCCGCCGGAATCTTCGTCGCCGGTCTAGCGGGCCGGTCGGTGCGGTGGCGTGGCCGCCCTCTCTCGATCGGAGAGGACACGAGGATCATTCGCCGGACCGTTCGCTTTCAGCCGCACGTCTCGTAGCCGCACGCGGCGCGAACAACGATCCCGGCGCCTAAAGGGATCCCCTCGGGCCTGCGGCCCTCAGGATGGCAGGGTGCGTCGTGCGGCTCGTCGCGCGGCACCGTGGCGACGTCAGAGTGCCGGAACCGCCTTCAGGCCCCGCCGCGCGAGGCGGTCCACGAGGTCCTGCTGCGAATCGCTCGGGGTCTCGCCCGATGCCGGGTGGCGGCGGACGTACGTGCCGTCGCTCTGCAGGTCGCGCGCCCTCGCGTTGTCGGCGCGGAAGGGCTGGAGCACTTCCTGGCGGATCTTGTCCTTCGCCTTGTCGTCGAGGATGGGAGCCATCAGCTCGACGCGGGCGAAGAAGTTGCGGGGCATCCAGTCCGCGCTCGAGATGTAGATCGCCTCGTCGTCGCCGACACCGAACGAGAAGGCGCGGCTGTGCTCGAGGAAGCGGCCCACGACGCTGGCCACGCGGATGTTCTCCGAGACGCCCGGCACGCCGGGCCTCAGGCAACAGATGCCACGCACGGAGAGGTCGATGGGGACGCCCGCCTGCGACGCCCGATACAGCGCGCGGATGACGGCCGGATCCACGAGGGCGTTCATCTTCGCCACGATCGCCGAGGGCAGGCCCTGGCGCGCCTTCTCGGCCTCGGCATCGATGAGCGCGAGGACCTTGTCGTGCAGCGCGGACGGCGCCACCGTCAGCTTCCGGTACTTCGTCTTGCGGGAGAAGCCCGTCAGGAAGTTGAAGAGCTCGGACGCGTCGTGGCCGAAGTCGGCGCGGGCCGTGAAGAGGCCGAGGTCGGTGTAGACGCGCGCCGTCGCCCGGTTGTAATTGCCGGTTCCCAGGTGCACGTACCGGCGCATCGTGGCGCCCTCGCGGCGCACGACGAGCGCGATCTTGGCGTGGGTCTTCAGGCCCTCGACGCCATAGGCGACGTGCACGCCGGCGCGTTCGAGAGAGCGGGCCCACTGGATGTTGTTTTCCTCGTCGAAGCGCGCCTTGAGCTCGAC
>DATMNJ010000223.1:0-4681 GCA_035569175.1 Thermoanaerobaculia bacterium
GCTTCTTCGGGCTGCATCCCTCGCTCGAAGGTCTCCTTCCCTACTTCCGTGACCGGTCGGCGGCGTTCGTGCACGCCGTCGGGAGCCCCGACGCGACGCGGTCCCACTTCGACGCCCAGGACTTCATGGAGTCGGGCACCCCCGGCGTCAAGGCGACGCAAGACGGATTCCTCTCGCGCGCCCTGGCGGGAAAGAAGACGCCGGCGGCCTCGCCGCTGCGCGCGGTCGCGCTGTCGCCCTCGATGCCGCGCATTCTCTCCGGGTCCTCCGGCGCGATCGCCATGCGAAGCCTCGACGCGTTCGGCATCCGCGCCGGCGCCGCGACCGAGGGCGCCTCGCAGAGCTTCGAGTCCATGTACCGCGACGCCGTCGGCGGCGCGTTGCAGGCCACCGCCCGGGAGTCGTTCGAGGCCGTGCGGATCGTCCGGAGCGCGGCTCCCTCGCGCCTGCCCGCCGACAACGGGGCCGACTATCCGCGCGGGACGCTCGGGCAGTCGCTGCGGCAGATCGCGCAGCTCATCAAGTCGGACGTCGGGCTCGAGGTCGCCTTCACCGACGTCAGCGGCTGGGACACGCACGCCGGCGAAGGGGGCGCCGAGGGGCAGCTCTCGAACCGGCTGCGCGACTTTGGCCTCGCGATCGCGGCCTTCACGCGGGACCTGGGATCCCGCATGGCCGACGTCACGCTCGTGACCATGTCGGAATTCGGGCGCACCGTGAAGGAAAACGGCAACCGGGGCACCGACCATGGACACGCCAACCTGATGCTCCTGCTCGGCGGCGGCGTCCGGGGCGGGAGAGTCTATGGGCGGTGGCCGGGGCTCGACGCCTCGCGCCTCTACGAGGGCCGCGACCTCGCGGTGACGACCGACTTCCGCGACGTGTTCGCCGAAGTCCTCTCCCAGCGCATGGGCGTCGCGGACATGGCGGCTGTCTTCCCGGGCTACGCCTGCGCGGCGTCGCAGCGGCTCGGCGCCATCGGCTGAGCCCGCGTCGAGCCGCCGAGGAAAAGACGGGCGCGGCCGTCGCGCGCGATCTCGACCGGGGGTCACCCGGAGCAGCGGCAACGCCTGCCTCCCGATGCCGGGCGGTCGCTCGTCCCGAGGACGAGCGCCGATGCGACGAGCGCCGCGAACCCGAGCACCACCGCGCCGGAGAGCCACGGGCGGGACCGGCGCGGCTCGGCATTCAACGGCAACGCCGCCCCGTCAGCGCCGCTGTCGACCTGCGAAAAGTGATCGCGCACGCTCTGCAAGTCTCGCGCGAGGTCCCGCGTCGAGGCGTAGCGCTCCCCGGGAAGGTGCGCCATGCAGCGCTCGACGATCCATAGAAGCGGCACCGGCGCACGCGGGCAGAGGGTCGAGAGCGGCTCCGGATCCTCCCGGATGATCGCGACCAGCGTCTCGGCGCGGGTCGGCCGCTGGAAGGCGCGCCGTCCGGTCAGCATCTCGTAGACGAGCGAGCCGAACGCGAACTGGTCCGACCGAAAATCCACGGCCTGGCCGCTCGCCTGCTCCGGGGACATGTACCCGGCCGTTCCGACGACCGCGCCCTCGCGCGCCCCATCGGTCAGCGTCGGGTCCTGCCGGCGCGCGCCGTCTTCGGGTTCCCGGGCTTTCATCCGGGCGAGGCCGAAGTCGAGGACCTTCGCGAAGCCGTCGTGCGTCACCATCACGTTCTCGGGTTTCAGGTCCCGGTGCACGATGCCCGCCTCGTGCGCGCGGGCGAGAGCGTCGCCGAGCTGCGCGGCGAGGTTCAGGGCGCGGCGCACCGGCAGGGCGCCGGTGGAGAGAATGTCGCGCAGCGTCCGCCCCTCCACGAGCTCCATGACGATGAACGGAGACGCCGCGTCGCCGCCCACCTCGTGGATCGTGACGATGTTCGGATGATTGAGGGACGAGGCCGACCGCGCCTCCGTCTCGAAGCGCGAGAGCCGCGTCGGGTCGGGCGGGACCTCGGCCGACAGGGCCTTGACGGCGACGTCGCGCCCGAGCCGCGTGTCCCGCGCGCGGTAGACCTCTCCCATGCCGCCGGCGCCGAGGCGGCCCACGATCTCGAACTGCCCGAGGCGAGTGCCGGTCGAGATCTGCATGGAGCTCAGAACAGTCCGCACGCCATGCCGAAGATACGGGCGAGTTTCTCCGGAGTTTAGCGTCGGATGCCGAGCGCTGCGATCGGCGGGATGGGGGCGCCTGAGGCAGGGACGGCGCCGCCTCCGGGCTACTCGAGCGCGGTCGCCGTCGGCCCCGCCGCGGCGAACGAGCGGAAGATCAGCGCGGCCGGTCCGACGCGAATCCCGTCCCCGTCCGACAGGGCCTCCGACGAGGCGATCCGCCGCTCGGCGAGCCAGGTGCCGTTCTTGCTGCCGAGATCCTCGAGCCGGGCGCGGCCGGCATCGATCACGATGCGGGCGTGGTGCCGCGAGACCGTCGCGTCGTCGATCGACACCGCGGCGGCCGGATCGCGGCCGAGCAGGTTCTCGCCTTCCGCCAACGGAATCTCGCGCGGGCCCCACACGAGCCGACAAACGGCGTCTTCGTCCGCCGCCGGCGCCGTTCCGTCCGAGAACGCGTAGCCGAAGCCGTGCACGGTGCGCAGGAAGCGCGGCTCGCGCGCGTCCTCGCCCGCCTCGCGGCGGATCTCGGCGACGAGCCCCGCGAGGTTCGCCTCGGTCACGAACGTGTCCGGCCAGAGCGCGCCGAGCAGCTCGTCCTTCGAGAGCGCGCGCGGACGGCGGGCGATCAGCAGCGCGAGCAGGTCGAAGGCGCGCGGCGAGAGGTGAACGGCCCGCGTCCCACGCCGCACCTCGCGGCGGACCGCGTCAAACGTGCACTCGCCGATTCGGATGAGCATCTCTGACCCCCACGAAAAAGCCACGGAATCCGAAGTGAACCCTCAAGACCCGGATGCCCCGTCGAAGCCACCGTCATGGATAGCGACGGAGGCGCTCCGCGAATTCCCGGCCGAGCGGCCTCCGACGCGGGAGGGGTTCGATGGGCGCGCCCACACGGAGACCCGCCGACACCGTGTACCGGTTCCTCGCGCTCGCGGTCCTCGCGGGCCACGCCGCGGCGGCGGCCGGCACCGAAACCACGGACTCCCTACCCGCGGCCGGCCAGCCGACCCTCACGATTTCCTTCTTCGTGGACCGCAAGCTCGGCGCCGGAATGCAGGAGTCGCTCGACGAGGCCGCGCGAAGGCTTTCGGACAGCCGTTGCCAGGCGCTGCTGACCGACTTTGCCGACGGCTCCGGGCGCCGTCTCGACGAAAACCTTCACGCGATCGGGCAGAGCATGCCGGCCTACCTCGGGCTCGTCCTCTTCTACGACGGCAGCGCGACGGAGCCCTGCGCCAACGAGCGCGTGCTCGCCTGGACTTCGCCCGGCAGCCGCGCCGTGCACGTGTGCTGGAGCCAGTTCTCCCACTGGCAGCGCGCGAGCCCCGGCTACACCGCCAACATCGTGATCCACGAGGCGCTGCACACGCTCGGGCTCGGCGAGGGGCCGCCGACGTCCCGGCAGATCACCGCGAAGGTCATCGAGCGGTGCGGGAACTAGGTGAGGAGTCCGGACACGAATTCCGCGACGACCCGGGAAAAGGCCTGGGGCTGCTCGCGCTGGGACAGGTGGCCGGCGTCGGGAAGGACGACGAGGCGCGAGCCCGCGATGCGCGACCGCAGCCGCTCGCTTTCCGCGGCGGGGATCACGCGGTCCTCCCTCCCCCAGACGATCAGCGTCGGAACACGGATGCGGGCTTCGAGCCCGAGATAACGCCGCCGTTCCGAACGGACCGCGAGGAGCGCGGCGCGCCGGGTCCCCGGAATCGTCAGGGGAAACCACGCGTCATCGATGGCGTGCGCCGTCACGCGCCCGGCATCGGCGAAGAGCCAGCGGCGCAGGCCGTACGCGACGATCGGCCGGCTCGCCAGCGCCAGCGCGACCTCTCCGACCACGGGCGCCTGGATGAGGCGCACCGGCCAACCCACCCTCGATTCGGGCGTCGCCGGAGCGACGAGCACGAGCGCCGCCACCCGGTCGGGATGGCCCGCCGCGACGAGCATGGCGGTGGCGCCGCCGAGCGAGCTGCCGACGAGAACGGCGCGCCCGATCCCGCGGGCATCCAGAAATTCCAGGAGAGACCGCGCCTCCCCTCCGGCAGAGTAGTCGTAGGGCCACGGGCGCTCCGAGCATCCGAAGCCCGGCAGGTCGACGGCGATCGCGGGGCGGCCCGCCGACGCGGCCTCGAGGACGTTCTCCCACGTCGCCGACGAAGCGAGGAGGCCGTGCACGAAGAGGACCGGGTCCCCCTTGCCGGGAAGTTCACGCGAGCGCCAGCGCACGCCGCCGACGAGCGTGTCGGTCTGCCCGGGACCGGGAGGTGGAAGGGCGCCGCGCCGTGTCACCGCGCCGGATTATTCACGATCCCGATACACTGCGCCCGTGCCAACCTGGAAAATCACACTCGAGTACGACGGCACCCGCTACCGCGGCTGGCAGTCGCAGAAGAACACCGACCGCACGGTCCAGGGAACGCTCCAGCGCGCCGCGCACGAGCTGCTCGGCGACGACGCGACCCTCGGAGGAGCCGGGAGAACCGACGCCGGCGTTCACGCGATCGCTCAGGTCGCGCACCTGAAGGCGCAGAAGGCGATGCCGGAGGGCGACGTCGCGTGGGGATTGAA
>DATMNJ010000224.1:0-13182 GCA_035569175.1 Thermoanaerobaculia bacterium
AACGGGCATAAACGTCGGCGGGCCGAGCCGCCGCGAGGGTTTCGAAGATCGCCCGCGCCTCGGCAGGCCGGCTCCCGGCCGCGAGACAGCGCGCGCGCCAGTAGGCCAGGCGCCGCGACCGCGCAATGTCGGTGTAGATGGTGGCGAGCACCTCGAATCGCGACAGCGCGCCCGCGTAATCGCCGGCGAGGTACAGTTTCCATGAGGCGAGCCAGAGCGGCTCGAAGCCGTCGATGGTTCCGGGTGCCGCCTGCGCGAGCTCTCTCGCGCGCGCGACGGCGCCGTCGAAGTCTTCCGCGTCCGTGGCGAGGCGCAGCAGCCGCTCCTCGGCCAGACGGCGCACCGAGACCCTCACGGACGGCGCCGTCAGCGCCTCGAGCGTGCGCACGACCGGCTCGAGGCGCGGATCGTTCCCCGCCGGCATCGCCGCGCCCTTCCGGCGCAGGCGGGCGAGGACGATGTCGCAGCGCAGCAGGCGCGCCTCGTCCGAGGCGAGGGTTCCGTCGTCGGGAATTCGCGCCGCCGTCGCGTCGGCATCCTTCGGCTTCTTCAACGCGAGCTGGCCGCGCGCCAGCAAGAGCAGGTTGTTCGCCCGCTCGCCCTCGGGCCAGGCCGACGGACGGTCCTGGGACAGCAGCCGCACGCCGCGCCGCGCGTCGCCCGCCGCGACCAGAGCAGCGCCCCGGCGCCCGCGTTCGGCCGGCGTGAGACCGCGCTCCGCCTCGGCGGCCGCCTGCCGGGCAAACGCGGGCGTCGCCCGGTCCGCGTCGGCCGTCGGCGCCTCCAGCAGCATGAGGCGCGCCGCCTCGCGCACGGACGCCCGGTCGCGCATCGCGAGGCCCAGGCGGATTCGCGCGATCGCGACATCCGCCGCCTGCGCCGGCGTTGCCGTGGAGTTGGCCGCGAGCGCGAGCACCGCGGCCGCCTCTCGGTCGGCGTGGTCCTTCTCGAGCAGGCCGGCGAGGACCATCGCCGCGCTGAGGCGGTAGGCGAAGGGCCCATCGGCCATGAAGGCGCTCCGGGCGGCGGCGAGCGCCGCCGGACGATCGCCAGCGAGCTCGAGGGCTTGCGCCCGCGCCAGGTCGCGGTAGGCCTCGAGCCCGATCGAAGAGGCCGGCGTCTCGAGCCGCGCGGCCGCCGCGGCGAAGTCCTTGCGGCGGACGTCGTCCGCGGCGAGCAGCAGCGCCACCCTCGCGTCCCAGGCCGGCTGGCGTGCCTTGCGCCGAATCTCGTCGAGGACCCCCTCCGCCTCGCCGCGCTGTCCGGCTTCGAGCAGATCCGCGGCGTGCGCGAAGTCCGCATCGAAGTCCGGCGGCGCCTCGCGAGTCCCGACGTCGCCGAACGCGACGGCCGCGGCGAGCAGGAGCGCGGCCGCGACGGCTGCGGCGCGCTTCAAGACAGGACGGCGGCGAACACCCGGAGAAAGCGCCGCGTGAGGATCAGAGCCCCAGGGCCTCGGGCCTGCCATCGGCGAGGATCTGGACCAGCTCCTCGTAAAAAAAGTTGGTTCCGCTGCGCACGTCCTGCGGAATCCGTTCCTCGTACATCTGTCGGCTCCGGTCGATGTCGTCGCGCAGGCGTTCGTAGAGGTTCCCGTGGTCGCGGCCCTCGAGCACCGCGCGTTCGTTGTAGAGCTTGATCTCCGAGACGAGCAGGCGCGCGAAGCGACGGGCCTCCTCGCGGCGCTCGTCGCCCGAGGAAGCGTCGGCCAGCGGTCCGGCGAGGCGGCGAGCCGCCTCGGAGGCGGGCTTCGAGGCCGATTCGGGTGCCGTGAACGCGGGCTCCGGGGCCGGGCGTTCTTCCGGACGCGACGTCGCGGCCGGCCCGGCGGCCAACGGGCCTCCGAGGCCCATGCCCGGCGCCGGCGGCGCGCCCGGATCCACCTCCTCGGCCGCCGGCGGTTCCCCGGCGGGCGCGGCCGATCCCGAATCCATCCACATGCCGGCGGGCTCCGCCTTCTTGGCCGGCTCGAGCGCGCGCAGCGCGGGCGCGGGCTTCAGCTTCCTGGATGCGAGGCGGTCCACCAGAAGCCCCGCCATGAAAGTCAGCAGGCCAAGCGCCTCGGGGTCGAACTTCTCCTCGTCGCCGACGACGCAGTCGGCGTAGAGCGCGCCCGAGATCTTCTCGCGCACGACCATCGGGATCGCGACGCCGTCCGCGATCCGCGTGGCGCGCAACAGCGACGACATCTCGTTGGAGGGGTGGAGGCGCAGCGCGTTTCCCGTCATGACGCGCGAAAGAAGTCCCCCTTCGGCCATCGGCATCGAGATCTGGCGCACCGCCTCGTCGTCGCCGCCGTGCTGGGAGAAGCCGACGGCCTTCCAGGCGCCGATCGAACCGCCCCGCGCGACCAGGAGCGCCGCCCGCGAGCAGTGGCGCCGGCACTCGTCGAGAAACTTGTGCAAAACGTCCACCTGTGTCGTCGCCAGGTCGAGCGCGCGGACCGCCTCGGCCGCGACGAATCCCTTGCGCTCGACCAACTTCGCGCCGTCGCCCGAGAGCAGCTCGACCGGGACGACTCCCTTGAGGTCCTGGTCGAAACGCTCGAGGAAGCCGAACCAGCGTCGGTCCGACTCGAGCCGCATCCGGTCGAACTCCTCGCGGAGCGCGGAAAACCGCTCGGAAAGGCGGCGCTGGATCTCGGTCTCGAGGAGTTTGAGTCGCTCTTCTGCGTCGATGGAAGCCATTGTGGGCATTATCGGGGGTCGGGAGGAAGAGGTAAAGCCTTCAGCCGTCAGCTCTCAGCCCTCGCGCGAGCCCTCGAGCCGTCGTCGGCGGGCCGGCGTTCGACGGCTTACCCCGGCCGTCGTTCCAGGAGCGTCGCGAGCTCTTAACCCACTGTGCCGCCTGCACATACTCGCGTAACCGTTGACACATCCAGCCGCCGTCCATAGTATTAACCGCTCTCTGAAACTCGCGGGTAAGGGGGTGAGTGTCCGTGCCTCTGGTCCACGTCAAAGAAGATGAATCTTTCGAGAACGCCATGCGGCGTTTCAAACGCAAGTGCGAGAAATCCGGAATCCTCTCCGAGCTGAAGAAGCGGCAGCACTACGAAAAGCCGAGCGCGAAGCGCAAGCGCAAGATGATCCAAGCGCGCAAGAAGATGCTTCGCAAGCTCTCGGAAGAGAAGCGAGCCACGCCGTAGATCCCAGCCACGGAGACGGCGCCGACCGGGAAGCCCTCGAGTTCGGCGTCGTCCTCCGCCTCATCGCGTCCCTGGCACGAACGCCGCCCGGAAGGGCGGCGGTTCTGTCTCTGGCGCCCGCCGCCGACGAGACCGAGGTCCGCAGGTTGATCGCCGAGACCGACGAGGCCATTGCGTTCCGGATCCGGCACGGCAGCCTCCCGCTCGGTGGACTCGAAGACGTGGCCCCCCTGCTGGCCGCGCTCGAAACCGCGGGCGGCTCCGGCTCTCCCGAAGAGTTCCGCCCGATCGTGCGCGCGGCGCGCGCCTGCGAGGCCGTCCGCCGGGCCCTCGCGAAGACCGAGGGCCCGCACCTCTCGGCCCGCCTCGCGCGGCTTCCGTCCTTCGAGCCCCTGATCGCCCACGCCACCCGGCTCTTCGGGGCGGACGGACTGCTCCGGGACGAGGCCTCGCCGGCGCTCGCCGCCGCGCGCTCGAAGCTGCGCCGCCGCCGGGGCGAGGTCTCGCGACAGCTCGAAAAGATCGCCGGCGAGCGCCACGAGGCGCTCGGCGACGCGGTGGTCGTCCTGCGCAACGACCGCTATTGCCTGCCCGTCCTCGCCTCGGCGCGGGGCCGCGTCCCGGGCATCGTGCACGACCGCTCGGGTTCCGGCCAGACCGTTTTCGTCGAGCCGCTCGAGGTCGTCGAGGCCAACAACGATCTCGCCCTGCTGTCCGGCGAGGAACGGCGCGAAACCGACCGCCTACTGTCCGAGTTCGGCCGCGCGATCCTCGACGACGGCGAAGCTCTCGAGGCGGCTGTCGCCGAGCTGTCCGGGCTCGACGCCCTCGAGGCGAAGGTCGCCTTCGGCGAGATGGGCGAGGGACGGCTGCCCGAGATCTCGGACGACGGCGGCTGGGTCCTCAAGGCGGCCCGCCATCCCCTGCTCGACGCGCGCTTCTCGAAGCTGCGGCGGCGCGTCTTCGGCCAAACGCGCGACGGAAGCGACGCGGTGCCGCTCGATCTCGAGATGCCCGCCGACCGGCGGCTGCTCATCGTGTCGGGCCCGAACGCCGGCGGCAAGACCGTCGTGCTGAAGACGGCAGGCCTGTTTTCGATGCTGGCGCAGTGCGGAATCCCGATCGCCGCCGCGCCGGGAACGCGGATCCCGGTCTTCCGCAGGATCCGCACGGAGATCGGCGATGCGCAGGCGATCCTCGCCGATCGGTCGACCTTCTCCTCGTCCATGGAACGCCTGGCGGAGATTCTCGCGGAGGCTGGCCCCGATACGCTCGCCCTGATCGACGAGATCGGCGGCGCGACCGACCCGGAAGAAGGCAGCGCGATCGCGGTCGCGTTCCTGGAGGCCTTCGTCGCCCGCGGCGGCCGCGCTCTCGTGACGACGCACCTCTCCGCCATCAAGACCTTCGCCGCGGCGCGACCGGACGCGCTCTGCTCCGCCATGGAATTCGACGATCGGACCGGGCGGCCGAACTATCGCCTGCACGCGGGCCTGGCCGGCCGCAGCCACGCGCTCTCGGTCGCGCGCGAGCGCGGGCTTCCCGAAGCGGTCCTCGACCGGGCGGTCGCGATCCTGGGCGACGCGTGGAAGCGCCGGGAACGCGCCGAAACGCAGGCCGAACAAGCGCTCGAACGCCTCCGCGAGGCGGAACGGGAGCTGGCCGCCGAACGCGAGAGCGCGCGCCGAGAGTCCGAGATCCTCGAGGGCGACCGCCGGAAACTCGCCGAGGAGCGCGGGCGGATGCTCGCCGAGGGGCTCGCGGGATTCGAGCGGGCCCAGGCGCAGCTGCGCCGCCAGGTCGAGAAGGAGCTCGAGGGCGCGCGCTTGGAAACCGCGCGGCTTGCGCAGGTCTCGGCCGCGAGGCTCGTCGAGGAAGCGGCGCGCGCGGCCGAAGCCGAAACCGTCGTCGCCGCGGCGCGCGAAGCGGAGCAGCTGCGCTCGCGCCAGATCGGGGTCGGCGACGTGGCGCGCATCCGCGGCCTCGGAAGCGAGGGGCGCGTCGTGGCGTTCGACGGCGACTGGGCGCAATTGGAAGCCCGCGGCAAGAGGCTCCGCGTGAGGCGGTCGGACCTGGAGCCGACGAGGCAAACCGGCAAGACGGCGGGGGCCGGGCGGCAGAAGGCCGACGGCGGGCGTCGCAGCGCGCCGCCTGCGTCCGGGGCAGAAGCCCGGGCGCACGACCTGGCCGGGCCGACCGCGGAGGTCAACGTCATCGGCCAGAGGCTCGACGAAGCGATCGACCTCGTCGAAAAGGCCCTCGATCAGGCGATCCTGTCCGGCGCGGGCCGCCTCCGGGTCATCCACGGCCACGGCACGGGCCGGCTGCGCGACGGCCTCCGCGAGCGCCTCCGCACGCACGCCTCGGTCGCCGGTCTCCGGCCGGCCGACGCCCGGGAGGGCGGCAACGGAGCGACCATCCTCGAATTGAGATAAGAAGGGTCCTGCTCGACGGCTCACGACCCTCGACGCGCGACCCATGACTTCGTCCGACCTCGACATCACCGACACCGTCCTCGCGGAGCTGCGTTCGGCCGTTGACATCGTGCAAGTCATCGGCGACCACACGGCGTTGAAGAAGGCCGGACGCTCCTGGAAGGGCCTCTGCCCGTTTCACAACGAGCGCACGCCGTCCTTCACGGTGGATCGCGACAAGGGCCTCTACCATTGCTTCGGCTGCGGCGCCGGCGGCGACGTCATCCGTTTCGTGCGCGAGATGGACCGGCTCGACTTCCCCGAGGCCGTGGAGGCGCTCGCGTCGCGCTTCGGCGTCTCGATCCCCCGCCGCCAGCGGCGCGGCCCGCGAGAGGACCGGCGTGACGCCCTCTACGAGGTCCTGGCCGCCGCCCAGCGCTTCTACGCGGAGCGGCTGTCGCGGCCCGACAACGCGGCAGCAAAATACCTCGTCGAGCGCGGCGTGCCGCCCGACATGTGGATGACGCTCGGCCTCGGGCACGCGCCCGACGCCTGGGACTCCCTCTCGAAGGCGCTGTCGGGTGCGTACCCCGAGGACCTCCTTATCGAGGCCGGCCTCCTGCAGGCGCGCGCCGAGGGCAAGGGCGCCTACGACCGGTTTCGCGATCGTCTTCTCTTCGTCGTCAAGGACGAGCGCGGACGCCCCGTCGGGTTCGGCGGGCGCGCGCTCGCGCCCGGGGGCGAGCCGAAATACCTCAATTCTCCCGAGTCGCCGATCTTCTCCAAGAAGCGCCTCCTCTACGGGCTCTTCGAAGCACGCGAGGCGATCCGGAAAACCGACCGCGTCGTTCTCGTCGAGGGCTACTTCGATCACCTCGCCCTCGTGCGAGCGGGAGTCGGCGAAACCGTCGCCTCGATGGGAACGGCTCTCACCCCCGAGCAGTCCGAAAAGCTGCGCAGGCTGTGCCCGCGCGTCGTCGTCTGCTACGACGGCGACTCGGCTGGCCGCAAGGCGACCCATGGGGCAATCCAGCTGCTTCTCGCGCAGGGGTTCGAGACGCGGGTCGCGCGCCTGCCCGAGGGCGAGGACCCGGACGACCTGCTCGGCCGCGAGGGCCCCGAGGCCCTGGCGCACCGCATCGACGAGGCGCCCGACTTTCTCACCTGGGTCCTCGAGGACGTCCGTCCCGGAGAGCAGGGCGCTACCTCCGGCGACACGCGCGAGCGCATCGGCAGGGTCCAGGAGATCCTCCGCGCCATTCCGGACCGGGTCCTTCGCTACGAGGAGTACCGCAAGCTCGCTCGGGCCGTCTCCGTCCCCCTCGAGGTCCTCTGGGGGGGAGAAAAGGCGAACCCTCGGACCGAAATGCCGCGTCCTAGTAGTGTGGGAACGCCCGGGAACACGGCCGTGTTATCCGGGATGGAAGCGCCGGTCGTCGAGAAACGCCTCCTCCGTTTCCTGACCTCGGGGGGAGAACACAACTCACTGATTCTAAGGACTTTGAAAGACGACTTTCTCACGGACCCGAGGGTGAGAAAGGTCGTCGGGGCGCTCCGGGGGGCCGGGGACGCTTCGGAACCTGTTGATTTTCAGGGTCAGATCGCACACCTTACGGATGAAGAGCGGACGTTTCTCTCTGGTATCGCGCTGGATGAATCTCCTGAGCCGACCGAGAAGGGCGTCGATCAGCTCCTCAAGGACCTCGAAAAGAAGTACTTAGACCGGGAAAGCGCAGAGATCCAGAGGGCAATTGATCGAGCGGGCGAGGCGGGGGCGGAGCTGGAAGAGCTCATGCGCCGCAAACAGGAGATTTCGCGGCGCCGGGCCGACCTCGGCCGGCCGCCGCAGCGGAAAGGATGAAGACGTTGGCCATTGCAATTGAAGAAAAGTTTCCCGAAGTCCAGCTGCTCGTAAAGGGCGGGCGCGAGAAGGGCTACCTGCTCTACGAGGAGATCCACACGGTCCTGTCCGACGAGGCGACGGCCGCGCCGAAGGACCTCGAGCTGGTCTACGAGCGGCTCTTCGAGCTCGGCATCGAGATCGTGACCGACCCGGACCGCGCCGCGCGACGCCGCGCCGCGCTCGAGAGCGAGACCGCCGAGGAGGCGCGCGAGGCCGTCGAGAAGACCAACGACCCCGTGCGCATGTACCTGCGCGAGATGGGCACGGTCAAGCTGCTCGACCGCGAGGGCGAGGTCCGCATCGCCAAGCGCATCGAACAGGGCGAGGCGAAGATCTACCAGGCCCTGGCCAACAACCCGGTCGTCCTCGAGGAGATCCTCAAGCTGCTCGAGAGCGCCGGCCGCGACTCGCGCATCGTCCAGGAGCTCGTCAACGCGCCCGACGACGACGACGACGACACCTCCGAGCAGGACAGCCTCGACGACCGCTCGACGCGGCGCATCGAGGGGATCCTGAACAGCTTCAAGAAAATCGGCGCGCTCGACACCGACATCAAGCGCATGAAGTTCAAGTCGCGCTCGATCAAGAAGGGCACCAAGGCCGTCGCGCGCCTCGAGGCCTCGATCGACCGCAAGATCGCCGAGATGGCCAAACTGATCCGGGCCGCGGACTTCACGCCGGCCGTCCTGAACCGCGCGATCGGGATCCTGCGCGACATCGATCGCCAGATGGGGGCCCCGGAGCTGACGATCCGGCAGGACTCCAACATCCTCAAGAAGGAAAAGAACCCGACGCGCATCGATTTCTACAAGCGGCGCATCGCCAAGTACAAGAAGTCGCTGCGCGAGCTCGAGCAGAAGTTCGGCGTCTCACACGAGGACGTCAAGAAGACGCTCCGGATGGTCCGCGAGGGCGAGGAAGAGGCCGACCAGGCCAAGCACGAGCTGATCGTCGCCAACCTGCGCCTGGTCGTCTCGATCGCGAAGAAGTACACCAACCGCGGCCTCCAGTTCCTCGACCTCATCCAGGAGGGCAACATCGGCCTGATGAAGGCGGTCGAGAAGTTCGAGCACCGGCGCGGCTACAAGTTCTCGACGTACGCGACGTGGTGGATCCGCCAGGCGATCACGCGCGCGATCGCGGACCAGGCGCGCACGATCCGCATCCCGGTCCACATGATCGAGACCATCAACAAGCTGACGCGCACGTCGCGCTCGCTCGTGCAGGAGCTCGGACGCGAGCCCAACGCCGAGGAAATCGCCAAGCGCATGGACATGCCGGTCTCCAAGGTCCGCAAGATCATGAAGATCGCGCAGGAGCCCATCTCGCTCGAGACTCCGATCGGCGAGGAAGAGGATTCGCATCTGGGCGACTTCATCGAGGACCGCGGCGTCCTTTCCCCGATCGACGCCGTGCTCGTCTCGAACCTTCAGGAGCAGACCCGCCGCGTCCTGAAATCCCTGACCCCCCGTGAGGAGCAGGTCCTGAAGATGCGCTTCGGCGTCGGCGACGGATCCGAGCACACCCTCGAGGAGGTCGGGCGGTCCTTCAACGTGACCCGCGAGCGGATCCGGCAGATCGAGTCGAAGGCCCTCCGCAAGCTGCGCCACCCGTCGCGGGCGAAGAAACTGAAGCCCTTTCTCGAAACGATACGCTGAAGGGCGGCGCGGCGGCGCCGCCACCCCGACTTGGCATCCGACCCCTGTTTGTTATATTCATCGGGGTCCATAGCTCAGCGGTCCAGAGCCACCGGCTCATAACCGGTCAGACCCCGGTTCGAATCCGGGTGGACCCACCAGACGAGGGAACGCGATTTTGAGGATCCTGATCCGAGACCGAAACCAAAAAACGTCGTCCGACGAAGGGTGTTCCACAACGGGAACACCCTTTTTTATGCCCGGAGGTCCGGCGTGACGGATTTGCTGGGCCAGCTCTACCGCCTCCAGACCCGCATCCGCTTCGTCCAGGAAGGCGAGAAGCGCCGCGACACCGTCCCCGAGGACCTCACCGAGGTCGACCGCGAGTTCCAGGAGAAGGTCCAGACCGTCGCCGCTCTCAAGGCGCGGCTGACCGAGGCCGAGCTCGAAAAGCGCAAAGCCGACGGCGAGCTCGCCGACCTCAAGGAGAAGCTCAAGAAGTACCAGGCGCAGCTGCGCGCGGTGTCGTCCTCCCGCGAGTACTCGGCGGCATTGAACGAGATCGACGGCGTCGAGAAGCTGATCCGCTCGACCGAGGACCGCTTCCTCGAGCTCGAGGAGGAGATCGAGAAGGCCCGGGCCGATCTCGACGAGCGCGAGAAGACGCTGCCGGCCGAGACCGAGCAACACGAGGAACGGCTCAAGGACTGGCGGGCCGAGCAGAAATCGATCAACGAGCAGCTCGACGGCGCGCGCGAGGAGATCGCCCGGCTCGAGGCGGAGATTCCGCCGCGCGACCGCGCGGAGTTCCGGAGGCTGATCGACAAGAAGCACGGCCTCGCCGTGGCGCTCGTCATCGGAAGCGCCTGCTCCGCCTGCCACGTCAAGGTGCGCCCCGCCGCCATGCAATCGCTCAAGCAGGGCCGCGAGATCCTCTACTGCGATAGCTGCAAGAGGATTCTGTACTACGAGCCCGCCACTTCGTGAGCCGCTAGCCGCGAGCAGTCAGTCCTCAGCCATGGAAATCACCGAGGTTCACGGCTTCTCGCTCGCGGCCCACGCACGATGAGGTTCCGAGCCTTCATCGACGGCGCGGCGCGGGGCAATCCGGGCCCGGCAGGCGCGGGCTGCTACGTGTCCGCCGAGGGCGATCTGCCCGCCGAGGAGCACTTCGAGGCGCTCGGCCACCAGACCAACAACGTCGCCGAGTACCGTGCGCTGCTGCTCGCCTTGAAACGGGCCGAGGAGCGCGCGGCCTCCGAGGTTTCGATCGCCTCCGACAGCCTGCTGCTCGTCCAGCAGATGCTGGGCCGCTACCGGGTCAAGGCGCCGCACCTCCAGCCGCTCTACGCGGAGGCGTTCGAACGCGCGAAGAAGTTCCGGCGCTTCGCCATCGCGCACGTGCCGCGCGAGGACAACAAGAAGGCCGACCGCCTCGCCAACCTGGGCGCCGACGCCAGCGAACGCGACCTCGCCGGAGAACGCTTCCGCCGCGACAAATGAGCGTGGTCCCTGTCGGGGAGATCGCGGGTCGCCGCGAGAGCATCCTCGAGGCGATCGCGCGCGCCGCCGCGAAAGCCGGCCGCCGGGCCGATGGCGTCACGCTCATGGCGGTCACCAAGGGCCACGGCGTCGAGACCGTCCGCAACGCCGCCCGCGCGGGCCTCGCCCTCTTCGGCGAGAACCGCGTGCAGGAGGCCGCAGCCAAGATTGCCGCCCTCGGCCCGGAATTCGCCGGACTTTCGTGGCGTCTGATCGGCCCGCTGCAGACGAATAAGGCGAAGTCGGCGCTACAATGGTTCGCAGGGGTGGAAAGTCTGGACAGGGAACGACTTGCGGTCCGGCTGGAGGGCCTTCTCGCGGAGGCTCCGGGCGGACGGACCCTGCCCGTCCTGCTCGAGATCAACCTCGGCGGCGAAGCCTCGAAGTCCGGCGTGGCGCCCGAGGAGGCTTCGCGTCTCCTCGAGAGCGCTCTCCGGTGCCCCCACCTCGACGCGCGCGGCGTGATGGCGGTGCCTCCCTATGACGCGGACCCGGAGAAGTCGCGGCCGCACTTTCGCCGGCTGGTCGAGACCCGCGACCGGTTGGCCGCCGAGTTCTCGCGGCCGCTGCCCGAGATCTCGATGGGGATGAGCCATGATTTCGCCGTGGCCGTCGAGGAGGGCGCCACGCAGGTGCGCGTCGGCACGGCGCTCTTCGGCCCGCGGGAGGTCGCATGAACGTCGGCCGATCGGCCGGGGGCGCGGTCGTAGACCTCATCCTCTATGCCCTGGAGGCCGTGAAGTGGATCGTGATCGTTGCCGCACTCGTCTCGTGGGTGAATCCCGATCCCCGCAATCCCATCGTGCGTTTCCTCTGGGGCGTCACGGAGCCGCTCTTCCGGCCGTTTCGCCGCCTCCTGCCTCCCTCGCGGACGGGAGGGATCGACCTCTCGCCGCTCTTCGTCCTGCTCGTGATCTTTCTCGTCCAGCGTTTCGTCGCGCGACTCGCCTTTTCGATGTGACCCGGTGATCAGGAGGTCCCCATGCGCCCACGGATGAGCCCTCTCGAGATTCAGAAGCGCGAGTTCTCGCGCAAGTGGAAGGGCCTCGATCCCGCCGAGGTCCAGCAGTTCCTCGTCGACGTCGCCGAGGACATGGAAGCCCTGGCCCGCGAGAACGCGGAGCTCGACGGACGGCTGCGGTCGCTCGAGCAGGAGAACGAGGAGCACCGGGAGCGGGAGCGGATCCTGAAACAGACGCTCGTCTCGGCGCAGCAGGCCTCCGAGGACATCCGCGCGGCCGCCCGCAAGGAGGCGGAGCTCGTGGTTCGGGAGGGGCACGACTCGGCCGAGCGGCTCACCCACAGCGCCCTCCAACGCGCTGCGGAGATCGAGAAGGCGATCCACGAGCTCAAGATGCAGCGCACGAACTTCCGCCTGCAGCTGCAGAAGATGATCGAGCTCTTCCAGCAAGTCCTCGAATTCGACCGCGACGAAAACGACAAGGAGCGGCCGCTGTCCTACATCACGCGCAAGGCGAAGGAAGACACGGCGGGTTGACCCGCGGCTCGCGGAGCCGCACCCGAACACGAATCCGATCTCAACATGACCGCTTCCGCGATTTCCTCCCTCGAGGTCCGCAACATCGCCTGCCTCGCGACACCCCTGGGTGTCTCGGCGCGCGGCGGAAAGGCGCAGGGCGACATCCGTCGGCTCCGGAACGCCGCCGTTCGCGCCGAGGGAGGCCGTCTCGTTTTCGTCGGCGCCGAGAGCGACTACACGCGCGAGTACGGCGGACGCGAGGCCGACGTCAGCCTGGACGCCTCGGACCGCGCCGTGGTCCCCGGTTTCGTGGATGCCCACACGCACCCGGTGTGGCTCGGCGACCGCGGCCCCGAGATCGGCCGACGGCTGGCCGGCGAGACCTACGCGGCCATCGCCGCCGAGGGCGGCGGCATCAATGCCACGGTCCGCGCGACCCGCGACGGCACGGATGGCGAACTGCGCGCCGCCGTCACCCGCCGACTCGCAACGATGCTCGCCCACGGCACGACGACGGCCGAGGCCAAATCCGGATACGGCCTCACCATCCATCACGAGATCCGCGCCCTCGAGCTCCTCCGTTCTCTGGGCAACGCGGAAGGCCTCCCCCGCCTCGTGCCGACGCTGCTGGCCGCGCACGAGATCCCGCCCGAGTTCCGGCAGGACCGCGCCGAGTGGATCCGGATCGTCGCCGAGGAGATCGTGCCGCGGGTGGCCCGCGAGAAGCTCGCGCGCTACTGCGACGTCTTCTGCGAGGAAGGCGTGTTCACCGTCGAGGAGTCGCGCCGGATCCTCGACGCCGCACGCCGCGCGGGCCTCGGCCTGCGCGTCCATGCCGACGAGCTCACCCTCTCGGGCGGAGCGCTGCTCGCGGCGGAGCTTCGGGCGGCCTCGGCCGACCACCTGCTCTTCATCGGAGCAACAGAGATCGCGGCGATGGCGACGGCGGGCACGATCGCCGTGATCCTCCCCGGAACGGCCTGGTGGATGCGCTCGCGGCGCGCCCCGGCGCGCGATCTCATCGCCGCGGGCGTGCCGGTCGCGGTGGCGTCCGACTCGAA
>DATMNJ010000225.1:0-3452 GCA_035569175.1 Thermoanaerobaculia bacterium
ATCGGGTCTCGGCGGTCGACGTCGGACCCAATCGCGTTCTTCGTCGCGTCGCCCGTTCCACCGCGCTGCGCCTGGACTACTGCCTTGCCGACGGGCAACGGCTTCCCTACGCCCCGCAAAGCTTCGACCTGGTCCTTCTCGTCGAGACGATCGAGCACGTTCCGTCCGCAGGGCGCCTGGGCCGCGAGATCATGCGTATCCTGCGCCCGGGAGGCCAGTGCTTCGTCACGACGCCGGCCCGCGGCCGATTTCTCCTCAGGCCGGACCCGCACTATGCCGTGCGCGGGATCGCGGGACTGCCCAACCCGCTGCAGCGGTTCGTCGTCAACCGGATCGCAAGACGCCGCGTGATCGCCGCGGACGGCCGCTCCTGGCCGGCGTACGACGTCGAGCATCTCTTCTGGCACGTGCGGGAGGTGGCGCGCCTCTTCCCGGGCCTCGACGGATACGAAGCGCTCTACGACTCGCCGCCCCTCGGCGGGCCGTTCCTGTCGCGCGGGTGGTGGCGCCGGACCCTGCGCGGTTTCCTGTTCGACCACATCGTCATCACCAAGGGCGCGTAGGTCCCGGACTCCTCTCGGGTCCGGGCCGCACCTCGCGTCAGGGCCTCGGAGGCCGGCGGCTTTCCCCTGGACCGACGACGTACGCGTTGGCCGGGCTCGCGATGAACGGGTTCGTCCGCTGCGCCGTGAGCCACAGGGACAGGAGCACGGCGGCTCCGATGGTCAGAGGAGCGCCGGCGGCGAGGAGGATGCGCGCCCGGGACCGCCGCCGTCCGGGGCCGGCGACTGCCGCCAGCCCGGCCACGATGAGGGGAACCGAAAGTGCCTGGAACGCGAGTCCGAACCGGCTCTCGACCTCGACGGGGAGGTAGAGGGCGAGTGAGGCCGCGCCGACGAGCGCGGTCGCCACGACGACGAAGGCAGGCTCGTCCCACCGTCGCCGCATTGCCAGCCTGGCCAAGCCGAGTGCGGCGCCGGCGAAGGCGAAGTAGAGGACGAAGAGATTTGCGCCCGCGAGCGGCCAGCGATACCAGGGATCGAGGTCCGTCACGTACGTGAAGGGGAGGTCGCGGTCGAGCAGGCCGAACCCATGGAGGAAAAGAGTTGCGGCGTAGCCGGCGGGATGCCGCGCGAAGAACGCCGCTGGACTCGGGTCGCCGCGGTAGAGCGGGTTGACGTAGATGAGGAAGGGGGAATGGTCGGCCATGACGAGCGTGCCGTATTTCAACGCTCCCATGCCCCAGCCCGCCTGGAGGCTGTAGAGGTTCTTCTGGATGAGAGGGTTGAAGGTTCCGAACAGATGGTGGTTGATCGCGACCTGGGGCAGGAACGGCGGGACCAGGCCGCCCAGCGCTGCGCCGGCGTGGCGGGGCCCCAGGCCTCGAAAGGCCGCCCCGCGGATGACCCAGACGACCCCCAGCGCCACGACGACGGCGAGGTTGGCGGGGCGCACCATCGTCGCGAGCCCGGCGGCGAGAAAGGAGAGGAACGGCTGCGTCAGCGGCGGGCCGCCCGGGCCCTCGTCGGCCGAGCGCCAGGCGAGGGCCACGGCGCCGAGGATGAGCGCGGCCGAAAGCAGGTCGGACAACGGTTCGGTCGTCGACAGCAGCGGAACGGGATTGAGCGCCGCGAGGGCGTAGGCCGCCGTGCCGACGCCGGGCGACCGGAAGACCGCGGCCAGCCGGCGGGCGACGAGCGCGGAGACGACGAGCCACACGACGAGCTGCGCGAAAAACACCACCAGCCGGAACTCCTCGGGCGGCAGGTCGCGCCAGCCGGTGACGAGGGCCTCGAACAGCGCGTAGCCGTACGTCCGCGTGTCGGTCGGCCAGCCGCGGAGGCCCGCGGTGCGCAGGATCCCGGCGAGGTAGTAGTAGCCCCACGAGTCGTAGATCACGGTCGGGTAGCCGGCGACGAACCACGCGCACGCGAGCCCCACCGCCGCGAGCGTGGCGGCGAGGGCTCCACGGACCGGGCGCGGCTTCACGCCTCAGCTCCCCGTCGAGTGGTAACGCCGCACGCCGGCCTTCCAGATGGACAGGGCGATGCCCATCGAAGCGGCGGCGACGAGAGGGACCGCCCAGAACTCGCGCGCATACCCCCCGCGGCGCAGGAAATGGACGACGGGGTAGAACGACGCGAAGGCGAAGGGGATCACGAACGAGAGCGTGAAGCGGATCCAGCCATCGTAGATCGTCAGGGGGTACCGGCCGAACTGCATGAGGTTGAAGACCGGCGGAACGATGCCGATGCGGTCCTCGATCCAGAAGGACGTCGCCGTGAGGCCGACGAAGATCGCGAGGTAGATCGCGGCGCCGCACGTCACCCAGACGACGAAGATCAGGACGTCGACTGCGCCGAACGACAACCCGAGTCCCCGCGTCGCCCAGGCCACGGCCGCGAGGCCGGTGAGGCTCTCCTGCAGCGACTCGAGACGGAAGGACTCGAAGAGCACCTGGAAGACCGAGTCGACCGGGCGCACGAGGACGCGGTCGAAGCGGCCCTCGATGAGATAGCGGTCGGAGAAGAGGTAGAGGTTCCAGGACAGCACGTTGAAGACGCCGAGCGGTATGAGCGAGAAGCCGTAGAGGAAAACCATCTCCTCGAAGGTCCAGCCCTTGATCGCCGGGGCGCGGGAGAAGACGATCAGGAGGAATCCGAAGGCGGCCGCCGTGCCGAGAAACGACGCGAACACGCTCGAGAAGAAGTCGAGCCGGTACTCCAGCCGCGCCTTGGCATACTGCGAAAAGTAGAGGCGGAAGAGGCGGGCATGGCGGGCGAGGCTGCGGAGCATCGTCAGCCTCCCTGGATCGTGATGCGCTCCTGCGAGCGGCGCCACGCCCACTGGCCGAGGCCGAGCAGCGCCAGCGTCCAGCCGGCCTGGAGCGCCAGAAGCCTCACGGCGTCCGGGCCCGCGGCCTTTCCCAGGTACAGCGCGGCCGGTGTGTAGTTGATGTGGGGAAACGGCGACAGCAGGAGGATCGACCTCAGGGGCTCCGGGAAAAACGTGGTCGGGATGAGCAGGCCCGACAGCAGCTCCACCACGAGGTACTTGGCGCGCAGGATGCCGAGGATCGACTTGGAGCGGATGGCGATGAGCCCGACGAGGAAGTTGAGCCCGGCCACGAGGAAGAACGACATCGTGGCGGAGAAGAGAAAGAGAAGGCCCGCGGTGACCGAGGCCGGCGCCTTGAGCGGGAAGACGACCGCGAGGACGATCGAGATCGGCACCGTGAAGAGGATTGCCCGGAAGGCGGACTGGCCGGCCGCGTCGGCGACCATGACCATTTGGAAGTCCACCGGCCGGATCAGGTTCATCGCGAGCTTGCCCTCCTGCACCTGTCCGGCTAGGTCGCGATCGATCTCGTTGAAGTAGAACGAGCGGATCGCCCAGCCCACCGCCACGTAGGTGACCATGTCGTCGAGCGTGAGCCCCGCCACGGCGGCGCC
>DATMNJ010000226.1:0-2392 GCA_035569175.1 Thermoanaerobaculia bacterium
GGCGCGACGTCGGGCACGAAGGAAGTCCATGCCTTCCCGCGCGCCGAGTCGAGAAACCGCCGGCGTTTCAGCGTCTTCAACAGCTTGACGAGGTCCGTCATCTGCCGCGTCTTGGTCGCCGTTCCGTTCATCGTGGCCGGATCGAAGACGAAGCCCTTCCACGAGTCGCCCGACACGCCGAAGGTCTCCTTCATCACCGATTCGTACTCCGCGCCGACGTCCTTCGGGACGAACCACCGCAGCCCGACGTTGATCGTGTCGAGCGGCAGCTCCCGCAGGGCCGCGACGGCGGGCGCGATCGCGTCCATGTTGAGCTCCGTCACCGGGAGGATCGCGATCTGCATCGGCAGCGCGCGCTTCAACGCCTTCTGCCAGCGGGCGATCGCACGGATGCCCGCGGCCGCCTTCTCGAAGCTGTCGTCGCGGCCGCGGATCCGGTTGTGCACGTCGGGCGGCCCGTCGATCGAGACGGCGATCGAGTCGATTCCGGTCTCGACGAGCTCGCGCGCGAGCGCCTCGAGGCGCCCGCCGTTGGTGATGATGGTGCAGGTCAGGCCTCGCGCCTTGATCTCGCGGATGAGCGGGAGGATGTCCGGGTACAGGAACGGCTCGCCGCCGAACAGGCTGATGATGGGCTGAGCGGGTGCCAGCTCGTCGAGCAGCCGGACGTAGTCCGCCAGTGCGAGCTGGCGCCTGGCGCCGATGAGCTCCTGGATGCGGGCGCGCTCGAGGGCCCCGTCCGTCGCGTCCGCACCCGACTGCGAGCGGAAGATGCCGGTGTCGCCCCATTGTCCGCACATCTTGCAGCGCAGGTTGCAGAGGTTCGTGACCCTCAACTGCACGAAGGTCGGCATCGGCAGGTTTTCGGCGCGCGGATCCGCGAGGTGCCCCATCACGGCGCGCCGGCCCTCCTTCATGCGCCCGAGATGGCGTCGCGCGAACCCCGCGAGCTGCAATCCCCGGCGAAAGCTCACGTGGCCCGCCCGGCTACCGGCTGTAGAGGTCGATGACGGTCGAGATCGCCCGCCGGCAGACGGCGCAGAACGGAACCTCGTCGCGCGAGAACATGATGCAGTCCTCCTGCGGGCGGTAGTACCCCTTCGCCTCGTACAGGGCGCCCTCGAAGGCCCCGACCTGGCCCGAGTGGGCGTCGCCGGAGAGCAACTTCGTCTCGTGGGCCTGCTCTTCCTTGAAGAGGGCGTCCATCTGGTCCTCGGGACCGTTGGCGGCGCGGATCTCGCGTCGGCGCTTCTGAAAGTCGCGCGACGCCTTCTCGAACTCCTCCTGCGCCCACGGCGTCGGGATGGGAGTGCCGGGCGCGACGAGGTCTTTCCACTTGAGAGCCTTCGGATCGAGCAGCGCCGTGGCATTGGGCTCCCACGGCTCGACGCGCTCCCCGGTCGCGGGCCCGTACGCCACGGCCGACGTGAAGTACTCGTCGGCGAGGCCCGCGAAATGGTGGCCGAACTCGTGCACGAAGACGTACGGAGCCCAGAGGCTGTCGGCGGCGACCGTTCCGTACAGGCCGAAGATCCCGCCGCCGCCATAGGTGCGGGAGTTCGTCAGGATCTCCACGAACTCATACGGCGCGAACGACGCGACGTCGCGGAACGACCGGTTCTCGAAGGTGAGGACGTAGCGCTCGGACCCGAACGCGTCGTAGCTCGCGCCGATCCGGGAGCGACGGTGCACGCCCGTCGACGGCCGCGAGATCCCCGACTGCTCGGTCGGAGGGCAGAGGGCCCACACGTTGAAGTCGGCGCGGCGCTCCTTGAACGGCGACACCGCGAAGAGCATCTCGGCCAGCCGCCTCGCGTCCTTCTCGAACTTTCCGCGCTCGGCGGCCGTGTAGCCGTCGCCGAGAATGAGGAAATCCACCTTGTCGGCCGGGTCGCCCATCTTCTGGATCTCGAGGAGCGCGCCGGGCGAGGGCGGCGGCGCCGTGTCGATGAACATGTCCTTCGGGTCGAGCGCCGTCGTCCAGACCTCGCGGAACGCGTTGGAGGCGTCGCGCTTCTTCAAGACGATCTGGACCGGGCCGTCCGGCGCCGGAAACCGCAGCGACTCGGAGAACGTCCGGCGGCCCGCCTTCGCCTCCCCCGTCGTCTCCCACTCGCCGAAGATCGACGCGAACCCGCGCGAGTAGAGAACGCGATTCGACCTGCGGTCGATGACCTCGAAAAAGTACTTTCCGAGGTTGGTGTCGTCGAGGGAGCGCCGCGGGTTGCCCGGCCAGGGCAGGGGCTCGAGAACGACCCGATCGAGGCTGAACACTTCTTCCGTGGCATTGCCGGTGTGGAAATAGTCGAGCCGCAGCGTGCGCGGCGCGGCGGCGCGGGCGCTGGCGGCGCCGAACAAGAGGAGGCCAAGAATCAGCTCGATGGGCATTTTC
>DATMNJ010000227.1:0-2372 GCA_035569175.1 Thermoanaerobaculia bacterium
GACCGGACGCGGAGGCCCGAGAGATCGAAGCGCTCGCAGACGAGATCGCCGCGACCCGCGTCGAGGACGGCCACGACACGGCCGGCTCCGGCGGAGCGCGCCGCTTCCGCCATCGCTTCCAGCGTCGAGACGGCTTCGACGGGGATCCCGAGCGCACGCCCGAGACCCCATGCCGTGGCGAGGCCGACGCGCAGCCCCGTGAAGGAGCCCGGGCCGGCGCAGACCCCGATGCGCTCGCAGTCCGCCAGCGTCCGGCCTGCGCTTTCGAGCACGCGTCGAAGCGCCGGGAGGAGCTCTTCGGATGCCCGCCGATCCGCCGGGAGCATCTGCTCGAAGAGGCGGCCGTCGGACAGCAAGGCGACCGCCGGGCTCGGGCTGGCGGTTTCGAGGGCTAGGACGATCATGATCGCGATGGGCACGGCAAACGCCGCCGCCCGTGGGGCTATGCTAGCACTCCGTGAGTGCGACGACCCCCCGAGTAACCCCCATGCTCCGGCAGTACTTCGAGATGAAGAACCGCGTCCCGGACGCGATCCTGCTGTACCGGATGGGGGACTTCTACGAGATGTTCTTCGACGACGCCCGGGAGGCCGCGCCGCTGCTCGGAATCGCCCTGACGCGACGGCACCGCGATTCGGACATCGAGGCGCCGATGTGCGGCGTCCCGCACCAGAGCGTCGAGCACCACGTCGCCCGGCTCGTGGCCGCGGGGCGCAAGGTCGCCATCTGCGACCAGATGGAAGAGGCGCGCGGCGGAAAGGGCCTCGTGCGGCGCGACATCACGCGCGTCGTCACGCCGGGGACGGTTCTCGACGCCGAGTCGCTGGCACCCGGCGCGCCGTCCTATCTCGCCGCGCTCTGTCCGGGCGAGCCGGACTGGGGAATGGCCTTTCTCGATCTGTCGACCGGCCGGTTCCACGCCGGCGTCGTCAAGGCGTCGCGTGTCCCGGACGCCCTGGCGCTCTTCCGGCCGCGCGAGGTCCTCCTGCCCGAGGCGGCCGAGGCCGGAGAGATCTCCGTCACCCTTTCGCGCCGGCCGCAATCCTGGTGGGATGCCGCGCTCGAGCGCGGAACGGCTCCGGCCTCGTTCGCGGCGCCGGCTCGAGCCGCTGCGGCGGCCGCCCTCGCCTACGCCCACGACATGCGACCCGGCGGCCTCGAGCACGTCGGATCGCCGGCGCCGCTGGCCTTCGGTTCGCGCATGGGCCTCGATGCGTCCGCGGTCGCCACCCTCGAGCTCTTCGAGTCCTCGGACGGGACCCGGGAGCGAAGCCTGCTCGCACTCGTGGACCGCACGCGCACGCCGCTCGGGGCGAGGGCCCTGCGGCAAGCTCTGGCGCACCCGTCGCTCGACCCCGTCGAGCTGGAGGCGCGGTGGGACGCCGTCGAAGAACTGCTGCGCGACGCGGACGCCGCGGAGTCGCTGCGGGCGGCGCTCGACGCCGTCGGGGATCTCGAGCGACGTTTCGCGAGGGTGGCCGTCGGCACGGCGGGCCCGCGCGACGTCGTGGCACTCGGGACGGGTCTCGAGGCCGGCCCCGCGGTGGTCGCGGCCGCGGCGGGCCTCAACGCCGGGCTCCTGCGCTCGCTCTGCGCCGCGACGCCGGACGTGGCGGATTGCGTCGCCCGCATTGCCGCGGCGCTCGCGGACGATCCGCCCGCGCTGGCGTCGGCCGGAGGCGCGATCCGGGAAGGGGCCGACGCCGAGCTCGACTCCCTGCGGACACTTCGCCGTGACGCGCAGGGAGCCCTCCTCGCGATCGAGACCGAGGAGCGCCGCCGGTCCGGGATCGCGTCGCTGAAGGTTCGCTTCAACCGGGTCTTCGGCTACTCGCTCGAGGTCGGCAACGCGCACCGCGAAAAGGTTCCCGCCGACTGGATCCGCCGGCAGTCGCTGGCCAACGCCGAACGCTACGTCACGCCCGCGCTCAAGGAGCTCGAGGAAAAGATCCTCGGCGCGGAGGATCGGATCGGGGAGATCGAAGGGAGGCTCTACGCGCAGCTGCTCGCCGAGCTCGCCCGCGCGGGAGACCGCGTGACCAAGGCGGCGGCCGCCATGGGAGAGCTCGATCTGCACGCGAGCCTGGCCGAGGTGGCGCGGACGGGCCGGTGGGTGCGCCCCCGCCTTTCCTCGTCGCCGCGGCTGCGCATCGTCGGGGGCCGGCATCCTTTGGTGGAGCGGCTGCGCCGCGAGGAGCCGTTCATCCCGAACGACACGGACCTCTCGTCCGAGCGGAGGATCCAGCTCGTGACGGGCCCGAACATGGGCGGGAAGTCCACGTACCTGCGCCAGGTTGCGACGATCGTTGTGCTGGCGCAGGCCGGGTCCTTCGTTCCGGCGGAGGAGGCGGAGCTCTCGGTGGTGGACCGAG
>DATMNJ010000228.1:0-6293 GCA_035569175.1 Thermoanaerobaculia bacterium
CCTCCTTCGCGTGCTCCTTGTCCGCTCCGACGTCCTCTTCGCTCTTTCCCCAGCCCCGCGCCATCCTCATAACGCTACACCCAACCACGTCGCCGCGAGAAGCCACCCGCCCGGATGTAAGCTCGCGGGATCGTAGAGCCCGCGCCGCCAAAGCCCCTCGGCGCCGACCGGGTCGAGACCGGGCCCGACGGCGCGATCGTCCTCGTCTGCCCGGGGCCGAAATCCTGGACGGCGCGCGGGGAGCGGACGCTGACGACCGCGGAATATCCCGGCACGGGGGTCCAATGGGAGGGACGCCTCTACGAGGTCCGGGAAGCGACCCCGGAGCCCGGAGGCGGCGTGCGCTATCGGCTCGCCCCGTGGGAGGACGTCCATGCCATCCGCCGCATGGAGCGGTACGACGCCGCCTCCGAAGAGGCGCGCGAAGGCGAGCGGCGGGACCGGCGCCACGACGCCGCGAAGGGAGGTCTCTCGATCCTACTCGCGCCGCTCTCGGGCCTGTTGCCGGCAGCGATCCAGAAGAAAATGGAACGCGACTTCGGAACTCCGGCGGTCCTGACGACGGTCGCCTCGGCGGCTCCGCTCTTCCTCGTCGGCATGCTCGGCCTCGTCCGCTTCCTGATGAGAATGGCCGGCGCCTCGCTCGCCGTCCCGGGCTGGCTCGCCCCGGCCGCCGTCGTCGCGGCCTACCTCTTCGGCGAATCGGCCCTTCGGCTCGCCAGCGCAATCGGGGCCGGAGAGCCCATGGGATCGCTCCCCGTGGTCCTCGGCGCGGCCGCCTGGCAGGCCCTTCGTGCGCCGCGCGGCGCGCCGCCGGCCGAACCCGGGCCCGAGATGCCGCCGGCCGACGAAGAGCACGCCCGCGATCGCGAGCTCTTTCACATGCTCGAGCCCGTCCTCGCGCTGCTCGCCTCGAACGACCAGGAGCTGCTGGCCGCGCGCTTTGGATTCGACGCCCTGCGCTGGGGCCGCCGGACCGCTGCCGTTCTCCTCGCCGCGGCGGTGCTCAACACGGCCTATTCGCTGGCCGCCTTCGCGCATCCCGGAGGGATCGTCGTCGAAACC
The DNA here is from genome assembly GCA_035569175.1 of Thermoanaerobaculia bacterium. GTDB lineage: Bacteria > Acidobacteriota > Thermoanaerobaculia > UBA5066 > Gp7-AA6 > DAHUXD01. The sequence continues at coordinate 1,066 of DATMNJ010000228.1, forward strand.
CTCTGGGCCCTGCCTGCCCTCCTGCTCGCCGTCGAGCAGGTTCGCCGATTGCGGTCTCTGAAAGCCGGCCGACCGGCCGGCAGCGTCCTCGGCCGACTCGTGCGGCCGCTCGCGAAACCGCTGCTCGGGCCGGAGCGGCCGGCCCCGATCTAGCCGGCGCGGCCTCGGGCCCGGCCGGTCAGCCGGGGAGGCCCTCGATGAACTGCGCCGCGGCGGCGATCGCCTCTTCGACGTTCTCCTTTTCGGTCCGGCCCGAGCGCGCCGGCGGCTTGAAGGAGTGATCGCCGCCCTCCAGCCAGTGAACGCGGATCGCGGCGGAGAGCGCGTAGCCGGCGACGTCCTCGCGCGTCCCGAAGGCGTCCCGCGTTCCCTGGAGGATCAGCGCCGGGGTCCGCAGCGCGGCCAGATGCGCCGTTCGCAGCCGCGCCGGATCGCCCGGCGGATGAAACGGGTAGCCGAAGCAGACCAGCGCGCGGGCCCCGACTTCGTCGGCGATCATGCTCGCGATCCGCCCGCCGAGCGATTTGCCGCCCACGATGACCCGCTCGCCGCCGCCGAGGCGCGCGACGACGTCCTTCCAGGCCGCGAGAAGCACGGGCGGCCGGTCGGGCGCGCCGCGTTTGCCCTCCGTACGACGCCTGGCCATGTACGGAAACTCGAAACGCACGACGCACACCCCGCGCGCGGCCAGGCCCGCACTCACGCGGTTCATGAACGGCGAATCCATCGGCCCGCCCGCGCCGTGCGCGAGTACGATCGTCCTCGCCGCGTCCGGCGGGCCCTCGATCAGCAGGTCGTCTCCCACGTCCGTTCCAGGCCTCCGGCGTCCATGAAAACGAAATGAAAGTGGCCGCAGCGCCTCGCCCGCATCCTACCCTGCTCGCTGCGACCACCTGGAATTTCGGTTCCTCCTTGCGGGCCGGCGGTCTTGCGACCGCCGGTTTTTTTGTCCGTATACTGCCGACGATGCCCCTCGCGCTGCTCCTCGCCGCCCTGCTCGCTCAGCCCCCGGCCTCGCGCGAGGCCCTCGAGGCGCGGTTCCAAACGATCGCGGCGTCGGCCGGGGGGACGGTAGGGGTCTCGGTCCTCCACCTCGAATCGGGACAGGGCGCGGCGCTCCACGGCAACGAGCGCTTTCCCATGGCGAGCGTCTTCAAGCTGGCCGTCGCCATCGAGCTCTCGGCGCGGGCCGATCGCGGCGCGGTTCGGCTCGACCAGACGATCGCGATCGCCCAGTCGGACCTGCGCCTCGGCCGCAGCCCGATCGCCGAAAAGGCCCCGAAGGGCGGCATTACGCTCTCGGTCGGCGAGCTGCTCGAGGCGATGCTCGTGGACTCGGACAACACGGCCGCCGATCTTCTCCTGCCCCTGGCCGGCGGGCCCGAGGTCATCACGGCGCAGCTCGACGCCGCGGGGCTCGGGGACATCCGGGTGGATCGCCCGGAAGTCGAGCTCGCCTTCGATTCGGCCGGGGTGACCGAGCCGCCGCCGAGAGCAACCTGGTCGCTCGCGACGCTGCGGCAGGCCTTCGCCGCCGTGCCGGAACCGGCGCGCCACGCGGCGTTCGTCCGCTTCCTCGCCGATCCGCGCGACACCGCCACGCCGAACGCGCTCGTCCAACTGCTGCGGCAGCTCGCGGAGGGGCGTCGCCTCACGTCCGAAAGCCGCGACCGGATCCTGGCCCTCATGGCGCGCACCCGGTCGGGCGAGCACCGCCTCAAGGGCGACCTGCCCGCGGGGACGCCCGTCGCTCACCGCACGGGATCGGGCGCCGACGACGGGAAGGCCAACATCTGCACCAACGACGTCGGCATCGTGACGCTGCCGGGCGGACGCGGCCGCCTCGCCATCGCCGTGATGATCAAGGGCTCCGACCGCGAGCCCGCGGCGCGGGAGAAAGCGATCGCCGAGATCGCCAGGGCCGCCGTGGACTACTGGATGCGCTGAGCGGCCGGAGCGGTGTCGCCGGCCTTGCGCCGGCGGCTTCGGCCGCCGAAGGCGAGGCCGAGAACGCAGAACACGACCGCGCCGATCCCCGCGCCGATCGCCTGTCCCCGGATCAGCTTTCCCGTGGCGTAGCGGACGACCTCGGGCAGGTTGACCATCGCCGCGGGCTGACCGCCTTTGGCGAGATAGCCGGCCTCGTTGTACCAGGACAGCATCGGCGGCACGATGAAAGAGGCGGCCACGGCGCCGAGCAGCGCCCCGGCGAGAATCCAGATCAGGATGCCCTTCAACGCGCTAGTGCTCCGGCTCGACGACGACGGCGGTGCCGTAGGCCAGCACCTCGGTCACGCCCGCGGAGACCTCGGTCGCATCGTAGCGGAAGGCCACGATCCCGTTGGCGCCCATCTGCTCGGCATGGCGCGCCATCAGGTCGAACGCCTCCAGGCGAGCGTGCTCGCACATCTCGGTCCACAGCGTGATGTTCCCGCCGAAGAGGCTCTGGATCCCGGCGCCGATCGTGCCCACCACGCTGCGGGAACGGACGACGATCCCGCGCACGATGCCGAGGCTGCGAGTGACCCTGTAGCCCGCCAGGGTCGGGGCCGACGTCGTGAAGGCTCGATTCAACATGGCCCGCTCGTCTGACCGGATCGTCCGGGCCTAGCCGACCTGTTCGGCGACGAGCTCGGGCTCGAAATGCAGCAGCGGCGACTCCGCCTGGGCCGGCCGGCGGCGCAGCGAAGGGAACACGCGCGCCAGATTGGCGCTCGCCACGCACCCGACGATGACGAGCCCGAGCCCCGTCCCGATCGGAAACGCAAAGAGGCTGACCGCCGCGAACGTGAACGCGAAGTTGCGCGCCCACAGCCGGTAGCGTCTCAGGTGATACCCCACCAGCGCGTAGGAGCACGCCAGCAGGAACGAGGCCGCGGGCAGCAGCAGGTCCGGGGCGCTGCGGCTCGACAGGAACACCTGCACACCGACGCCCGCCGTCACGAGGGCCTGGACGGCCAGCAGGTAGAAGATGAACCCGGCGGCCTGAACGAGTCGCCGCGCCGAGCGCGCGCTTCCAGGGCGTCCCACCCGATTGAGCGTCATGAAACCACCTCCGTCCATCCCGACCCGGCCCATCGGCCGGAGAAAAAGAAACGGGCGCCTTGCGGCGCCCATCCATCTCGATTGCTACGACGGTGCGAAAGTCAAGCTCGTCTGCACTCCCTCATATCTTTTGGATGCCGCACGGCGGAACGGGGATCTCCATATTTATAACACGCGCTCTCCCGGTCAAGAAGAAAAACTCGAGAGCGGAAGTCGAGAACCGACGCGTGACCCCGCGCCGGGTCGCGTCAGGAATTTCTGACGGGCGCGATAACGGAACTGACCGCCTCGGGCATCGTCTCGCGCAGCGCGCGGAAGCCGTAGTCGGAATAACGGTACGACGGAGGCAGGCTGCTGCGCGCCGACGGCGGAGACCAGCGCACGGCGTGTCTCCAGGATCCGCCGCGACTCGCTCGCCGCCCGGGCCCGTTCCAGTCCAGACACCACTCGTGGACGATCGTGCCCATGTCGCAGAGTCCGAATCCGTTCGGCGTTCCGCGGCCCGCCTCCCAGGGACCGACGAGCGCGCCCGCCGGAATCTCGCTTTGTGGAACTGCGTCGCCCCACGGCGTGCGCGGCGCGGCGAGGCCGCCGCACGCGGCGCGCTCCCACTCGGCTTCGGTCGGCAGGCGCCAGCGGCCCCCGTCCTGCTCGGCGAGCCATGCGCAGAACGCCGCGGCGTCGTCCCAGCTCACGCCGACGACCGGCAGGCCCGGCGCCGAGAAATCCGGATCGGTCCACCAGGGCGGCGCCGGGACGCGGCCGCGCGCGACGGCAGCCGCGTATTCGCGGTTGGTCACGGGCGTGCGGCCGAGACCGAACGCGGGCGCCGGCGTCCCAGCGCCCGGGATCTCGACGACGGCGATCGGGACTCCCGCTCCCACCGTGCCTCCCGCTCTCAGCTGCCGGGCCGGAGCGGCGCAAGACCCGCCGCCGCAAGCGCGCGGTTCACCTCGGGCAGTTCCTCGCCGAGAAAGCCCTGCCAGGCGGCAAGGCCCTGCTCGACACTCCGGCTGCGCTCGGCGAATCCGGCCGCGGCGTCCGGCGTCGGCGCGACGTCCGCGCTTTCCACCGCACCCTGCAGGCGCCCGAGCGAGACGAGAAGGCGCAGGAGGCTCGTGGGAAGAGCGTCGGCGAGGTTGTAGAACTCGTCGGGGCTCACGGGCGGCCCGGCGATGGGCGTGAGCTTCCTCCCGAACTCCTCGAGAGCCGCCGCCGCGTTTCCCGTCGTCTTCTCGGCGAGCGCCGCCGCCTGCTTGCGCAGCGCCGTGGATTCCGCGAGGGCCGCAGAGACCCGCGCCCTCTCGGCTTCGATCCGCCGGGCCAGCTCGAATTGCCGCGCGAAGTCCGCATCCGTCGCCGGGATGCGCGGATCCTTTTCGACGACGAGCGGCTGCGTGAGGGTCTGCCCGGCCGCCGTCAGGCGCACCGTGTAACGGCCGGGCGGCGCCCACGCGCCGGAGACGGCTCGGCGGCCGCGCAACAGCTGCTTGGGCGCAGTGTAGTGCAGGTCCCAGACGAAGCGGTGCATCCCGGCGGACGCCGCCGGCGGTTCGGGCGCGCGGACCCAGTCCTCGGTGACCTGGATCTTCTGCAGGTCCGGCGCCTCGGCCTTGTCGTCGCTCGCGAAGCGGCGCGCCACGTCGCCGCGGGCGTCGAGGATCTCGATCACGACCGGTCCCGCGGCTGCGGCCTTCAAGGCGTAGTCGAGGACCGCGCCGCGCGGCGGATTCTCGGCCGCCGGCTCGTCCTTCGGTTCCGGCGTTCCCTGGAACCCGGCGGGATGCAGCCGCACTGCCGGCCTCGGGGCGAAGAGCCACGCGCTCGCCGCGGCGACCCTCGCCTCGAGCTGCCGCAGGGGCGACACGTCGTCGAGCACCCAGAAGGACCGACCGTGCGTCCCGATGACGAGGTCGCCGTGGCGCACGGCAATGTCGCGCACGGAGCAGTTGGGCAGGTCGAGCTGGAGCGACTGCCAGTGCTCGCCGTCGTCGAAGGACACGAAGACCCCGGTCTCGGTGCCCGCGTACAGGAGTCCGCGCCGCTCCGGGTCCTCGCGCACGACATTGACGAAGCTGCCGGCCGGAATCCCCCGCGCGATCGGCGACCAGGTCTTTCCCGCGTCGCGCGTCCGGTAGACATAGGGTGCGAGGTCGTCGAGCCGGTGACGATCCACCGCGGCG
>DATMNJ010000229.1:0-19437 GCA_035569175.1 Thermoanaerobaculia bacterium
CGACTTGAGCTCGAGGCAAAGCCGGTCGGGCACGTAGCGCAGCGTCAGGTGTCCGAAGTCGGGCAGGCCCGTCTTCGGACAGATCGCGTTGTACTCCGGGATCTCGACGGCGATCTCGTAGTCGGGATACTGGTTCGGCCACGTTTCGATCCCCGGGAGCGCGGCATCGATCCCGGCCCGGGCGTGTTCGTCGGTGTCGTCTGGCATCGGCGCAAATCCTATCCGAAGCCTGCTACCATGCCGGAAACCCGGATGGAGTGGCTCAAGCACATCTTTCACCAGGTCACCGACGTCGAAACGCTCGTCCGCGTCGGAGGCCTGACGGCGATGACGATCATCGTCTTCGCCGAGACGGGGCTGCTCATCGGTTTCTTTCTTCCGGGCGACTCCCTGCTCGTTACGGCCGGCGTCTTCGCCGGGACGGGCCAGCTCGACATCCTGTCGCTGAACCTCATCCTGATCGCGGCGGCGATCCTCGGCGACACCGTCGGGTACTGGTTTGGCCGCAAGACCGGGCCGGCGCTCTTCAAGCGCCCGAAGTCGCTCCTCTTCAACCCCGATCACCTGCGCCGCGCCCACGACTTCTACGAGAAACACGGGGGCAAGACGATCGTTCTGGCGCGGTTCATGCCGATCGTGCGGACCTTCGCGCCCGTGGTCGCGGGGATGGGCGGGATGGACTACCGCCGGTTCCTGTCCTTCAACGTCTTCGGCGGAGCGCTGTGGGTGCTCTCGATGACGCTCATCGGCTACTTCCTCGGGCAGATCCCGGGCGTCAAGGAACACATCGAGATCGTCATCGTTGTGGTGGTCGTCCTCTCGATTCTCCCGGGAATCATCGCGTTCCTTCGGGAGTGGCTCAAGAGTCGCCGGGCGGCGGCGTAGAAGCTCTCAGGCGACGGCGGATCCGCCGTGCGGTCTTCCGGCCTGCGGCGTGCCCCGGACGAGGGCGAGCAGGTCGGCGATCTCGTCGCCATGCGACCGATCGTGCTCCGCCATCATGCGCGGGAGGTCGGCGAGCGTGACGCGGCCGACGCCCTCCTGAGAGCCCGAGCGGTCCCACTCGTCCCCCGCGAGGCGGCGCAGCACTTCGAGGTTCGCAGCGCGGGCGCGCCCAAACAGCGTGAGGCCCCGCTCGAGGTCCTTGTCCTGGTAACCGCGCTCGGCGGCGATCCGGCTGCCGTCGAAGTTCTCGAGCGCCGGGTTCTCCTCGCCGAGGATGCGCGCGATGCGGGTCCCATAGCCCTCCCGCTCGAGGTCGGCGAGATGCCAGACGTTTTCGACGAAGGAGAACCCGCCCCGGGCCGGCCGCATCCGGGCCTGTCCCGGGGAGAAGGTGGCCGCCGCGTGGCGCAGCAGGGCCGGCGTGGACTCGAGGGTCAGGAGCAGGGTTTCAAGGTCGCGGCGCGTCATCATGTCCTCTGCAGACCAATACGCTCGGCGCCGGGGGAAAGTTTCGGAAACCGGGCATCCGCCCTCCCATAGACTCTCCCCATGGGCATCCGCGGTATCCGTCATTTCTTCCTCTCCCGGGTGTCCTCTCCGGAGGAGCCGCACCGCCCGGACTCCGTCGCGATCGCCGCGTGCGCCCTCCTCCTCGAGATCGCCCACGCCGACGACGTCTTCGCCCCGGAAGAGCGCGATCGGATTTTACGGGCGGTTCGCGAGGACCTCGGCGTGCCCGCCGACGATGTGGCCGAGGTCGTGCGCCTGGCCGAAGAAGAGCGGCGCGAGAGCGTGGACCTCTACCAGTTCACCAAGCTCGTGAGCGAGAAGTTCACGCGCGCGCAGCGCCTGCGCCTCGTCGAGGTCATCTGGGGAGTCGTCTACGCCGACGGCGAGTTGACGGCCGTCGAGAACCAGCTCGCCCGGCGCATCGCGGAGCTGCTCGGGTTTCAGCATCCGGAGGTGCAGGCGGTGCGCGAGAAAGTCAAGCTCGGGGCGTGATGGCCCTCCGACGATCCGTGGCGGGCGGAGTCCGCTCGCGGCTGTCATCGGTGGACTCGCGCCGTCACTGCGTCAGCAGGTAGACGGCAAACGAGGCGAGCCAGTGCTCGCCGGCATAGTCGCCCGACGTGACCCGGGCGAGGCCTGCCGTTTCGTGCGCGGCCGCGGCCTTGAGGAGAACGGCGCGGCGCGCGTCGGCCGGCGGCAAGCCCTGCGCGATACCGCGCAGCATCCAGGCGCGCGAGAGGTTCAATCCGTCGAGGTGGACGAGGCGTGGATCGGTCGGATCCGTGACGGTCGCCGGCGCGAGGGCGAAGGCCTTGTGACCCGAGAGCTGGGGCAGGAAACGCTTGAGCCACTTGCCGAAGTCCTTGGGTGAGAGCACGCGGCGCATCAGGTCTGCCTCCGAGAGGCAGGGTGAAAAGAAGTCCTCGCCCGACGGCTCGTAGGCGATCGGGCAGGAGCGGTCCTGGCCGTAGTAGAAGCTGGCGCGCGACATCAGGATCTTTTCGAAATCCCTGTGGCCGGTCGTGCGGGCGAAATCGAGCGCCTGAGCGAGCGCGAAGGCCGTGTCGGGATGCGCGCCGCTGCGGATGGGGAGCGTGAGCTTCGGCAGGTAGTCCTGGAAACGGGCCACGATCGCGTTTTCGAGCGGCTGGATGCGGGCCCGCCACGCTCGCACCTGCGGATCCTGGGATGCTTCGAGCTCGGCGGCGAGTCGGAGCGTCCAGGCCCAGCCGTAGGGCCGCTCGAACGTCCTCGCGCCCGGTGTGGCGAGGTACCGCGTCTCGGCCGCGATGGCCTCGCTCGTGAAATGGGCCTCGAGGGTTTCTCGGATGCGAGCGCTCGAGCCGAGAGAGGGCGAAGTGCGCAGCAGGCGCACCAGCATCCAGTGGCCGTGGACGGAGGAGTGCCAGTCGTAGCACCCGTAGAACGCGGGATGGACGTCTCGGGTCGCCTTCACGTCGGCGGGTCCCTCGAGGACCTGTTCGGGCTTGTTCGGGTACTCCCGGTCGAGGCAGGCGAGGGCCATCTTCGCGAAGCGGTCCGCCGTCGCAGGATCGATCTCGGCGTGCAGCGCTCCGGCGGCGAGCAGGGCGGCGGCCGCGAAGGCGAAGCCGCGCCTCACCACGGGAGCCTCCGATTCTCGGTGGGAACGCGCTCGATCGGCTGCGCCGTCTCGGCGAGGCACCAGCCGGCGACGGCGGCCGCCGCGGCCGCGCGGTCGAGGTCCTTCGGCACGATCTTGTCGAATGTGTCGTTGGCCGTGTGGTGGAAGTCGAAATACGTCGACTCGTCCTGCGACAGGCCGATGAGGGGGACCCCGGCCGTCAGCATCCGCGAGATGTCGGCGCCGCCCTCGCCGCCGGTCGTCAGCGCCGCGGCGTCGAGCACGCCGAGCAGGCCGGCGATCTGTCCGAAGAGCGGCGCGGCGGAAGGTCCGGCGTTCCAGGACAGGCCCAGCGGGCGGCCCGTGCCGCTGTCGGCTTCGAGGGCGGCGACGTGCCGGGGCAGCTCGGCGGCGTGCGCAGCGGCGTACGCCCTCCCTCCCGCGAGGCCGTTTTCTTCGTTGGCGAAGAGGACGACGCGGACGGTGCGCCGCGGATGCCGCGGAAGGGCCGCGATCTGGCGGGCCGCCTCGATGACGATGCCGCAGCCGGCGCCGTCGTCGATCGCGCCGCGGCCGAGGTCCCACGAATCGAGGTGGGCGCCGAGGACCACGATCTCGCCGGGCCTGTCGCGCCCGGGAACTTCGCCGATCACGTTGGCCGACTCGGAGTCCGGCTGCGCGCCGCAGGACAGCGCGAAGCGGACGCGCACCGGCCCGCCGCGGGCGAGAAGGTGCGCGAGGAGGTCCGCGTCGGGGATCGAAAGGGCCGCGGCCGGGATCCTCGGCTCTCCCGCGGCGTAGTCGAGCGCGCCCGTGTGGGGGAGGCGGTTGTCATCGGTGCCGATCGAGCGGACGAGCACGCCGGAGGCGCCGTACTTCGCGGCGCGGGACGCGCCGGACCCGCGATAGACGACGCTCTTGCCGTAGCCCGAGCCGTCCTTCGTCCGTTCGGTCGGGACGTCGTAGAAAACGATCCGCCCGCGCAGTGTGTCCTTCTTCGCTTCGAGCTCGTCGAACGACCGCACGCCGATCACTTCGGCCTCGATGCCGCCGTCCGGCGTCGCGATGCTGCCGCCGATTGCCGCCAACGCCAGCTTCTGCAAGACGGGCACCGTGATCTCGCCGCTCTCGGCGGTCCGAGACCAGACCTGGACGGTGACCTTTTCGGCGCGGACGTTCGCGAAGCCGAGCGACTGCAGCATCTCCAGGGCGACCGCCACCGCGGCCCGGTCGCCGGGCGAGCCCGCCAGGCGCGGACCCGCGCGATCGGTGAGCTCGCGCACCCAGGTGGCGGCGCGCGATCCGGCGGCGACCCGGTCGCGCAGGACCTGGGCGGCCTTCATGTCGTCCACGGAGAGCGTCCCGGGTTCGGCTGCGCGGACCGCCGCGGCCGCCGCCAGAACGAGCAGGGAGAAGGCCTGAGAACGCTGCCGCATCGTCAACGGATTCTCCTCGTGGAGGTTGCGGATGGTATCAGGGCGGCGTTCCCGCAACGGGCCCGATTCGCAATAGAATCCGGCTCCTTATGGCAACCCGCACGCCCGAGGCCGACCTGTCCGAGGAGCTCGCCTCCGAGTTTGGCGGCAACGCCAGTTACGTCGCCGAGCTCTACGCCCGGTACCGCGCGAACCCGTCCTCCGTGGACGACGAATGGCGCCACTACTTCCGCGACCGCTTCGGCGATCCGGAGCCGGCCGTCGCCGCGCCGGTCCCCGTTCCCGAGGCCCCGCGCCCGGTCAGCCCCGCGACGCCGCTCGGCCCCGCGGTCGAGGGCGAGCGTCTGCCGATCCGCGGCGGCGCCCTTCGGATCGCCGAGAACATGGAGGCGAGCCTTTCCGTTCCGACCGCGACGACGCAGCGGCAGGTGCCGATCAAGCTCGCCGACGAGAACCGGCGCCTCTTGAACGAGCATCGCGCCGCGACCGAGCAGTCCAAGGTGTCCTTCACCCACCTCGTCTCGTGGGCCGTGATCCAGGCGCTCAAGGCGTTTCCCGGCATGAACGACGCGTTCGACGGCTCGAGCGGTGAGCCCGCCCGCGTCAGGCGCGAGGAGATCCGGTTCGGACTCGCCGTAGACGTCGTGAAGGCGGACGGGACGCGCACGCTCCTGGTCCCCAACGTCAAGGGCGTCGAGACGATGACCTTCGCCGAATTCGCCGCTGCCGCCGACGACGTCGTGACGCGGGCGCGCACCGGGAAGATCCGGCTCTCCGATCTCGAGGGGACGACGCTGTCGCTCACCAACCCCGGCACGCTCGGGACGACGGCCTCGGTGCCGCGCCTCATGGCCGGCCAGGGAGCGATCATCGCGACGGGCGCCATCCAGTACCCGGCGGAGTTCGCGGCCATGGCGCCGGCGATGCTGTCGCGCCTGGCCATCTCCAAGGTCGTGACCTTCACGTCGACGTACGACCATCGCATCATCCAGGGCGCCGAATCCGGCGCCTTCCTCGCCCGCGTCGAGGAGCTGCTGCTCGGCGAGAACGGCTTTTACGAGAGCGTCTTCGCGGATCTCGGGATCCCGTTCCGGCCGTTTCGCTGGGAAGCGGACAAAAACCCGCCGCTCCTTTCCGACGGCCACACCGATGAGATCGCCAAGCAGGCGCGGGTGCTGGAGCTCATCAACGCCTACCGTGTGCGCGGGCACCTGATCGCCGACCTCGACCCGTTGCGCTCGCGGGCGATCGTGCACCACCCGGAGCTCGACCTCGAGACCTACGGCCTGACGATCTGGGATCTCGACCGGGAGTTCTGGACGGGCGGATTGAAGGGCGGCGACCGCCTGCCGCTACGCGAGATCATCGCCGTCATGCGCCGCGTGTATTGCGGCAAGATCGGCACCGAGTATCGGCACATCTCGAGTCCGACCGAAAAGGACTGGGTCCGCGAGCGCATCGCCGCCGCGACCTCGGGCGATCCGCTGCCGGCCGAGATCCGCAAACGGCTGCTGCGAAAGCTCATCGCCGCCGAAGAGTTCGAGCGCTTTCTCGGAACGAAGTTTCTCGGCCAGCGGCGATACTCGATCGAGGGCTGCGACACGGCCATCCCGCTGCTCGACCGGCTCGTCGAAGGCGCCGCGGCCCGGGGCGTGGACGAGGTCGTCATCGGCATGTCCCACCGCGGGCGGTTGAACATCCTCGCCAACGTCGTCGGCAACTCGGCCGAGCGCATTTTCAGCGGCTTCGAGGGTGTCGTCCATCCGGATTTCCCGGCCGACGAGGGCGACGTCAAGTACCACCAGGGCGCCCGCGCGGTGCGCCGCGCCGAGTCCGGAGCGGACGTGGCGATCCAGGTCGAGTCGAACCCGTCGCACCTCGAGGCGGTGGACCCGGTCGTCGAGGGGGTCGTGCGCGCCAAGCAGGAGCGCTTCGCGGGCCACGGTCCGGCCGCGTGGAAGCGCGCTCTGCCGGTGCTGCTCCATGGCGACGCCGCGTTCGCGGGGCAGGGCATGGTCGCCGAGGTCCTGAATCTCGCCAACCTTCCGGGCTACCGCACGGGCGGCACCATTCACATCGTCGTCAACAACCAGATCGGATTCACGACGCCGCCGTCGAAGGGGCGGTCGTCGGTCTACTCGACCGACGTCGCGAAGATCAACCAGGTTCCCATCTTCCACGTCAATGGCGACGATCCGGAGGCGGCCTACCGGGTGCTGGAGATCGCCCTCGACTACCGCGAGAAATTCCACAAGGACGCCGTCATCGACCTGATCGGATTCCGGCGCCACGGGCACAACGAGGGCGACGAGCCGACGTACACGCAGCCGCTGATGTACCGCGCCATCGAGGCACACCCGGGCGTCCGCACGCTCTATGCCCGACGGCTCGTGCGCGACGGCATTCTGACGGAAGAAGAGGTCCGCGACCTCGAGGCCCGGCAGCTAGCCGAATTCGAGGCGGCGCTCGCCGCGGCCAAGCAAGCCGCCCGGCGCACGCGCCCGGAGCCGCCCCCGCCGGTCGCGGGCGAGCTTGCCGCGGTCGAGATGGAGACGGGCGTGCCGCGCGAGACGCTGGCGCGGATCGGCCGCGTGTTGACGACCGTGCCGCCGGGCTTTCACCTGAATCCCAAGATGGTCCAGCAGCTCGCGCGCCGCGCGAAAATGGCCGAGGGCGCGCTCCCGCTCGACTGGGGCACCGCCGAGGCGCTGGCGTTCGGCTCCCTCCTGCTCGAGGGCACGCCGATCCGCGTCAGCGGCCAGGACTCGAGCCGGGGCACCTTCTCGCACCGCCACGCGCTGCTCCACGACTCGCTGACCGACGAGGTCTGGGGTCCGCTCGCGACCCTCGATCCCAAGCAGGCGCCCTTCGAGGTCTGCGACAGCCCCCTGTCGGAGTTTGCGGTCCTCGGGTTCGACTACGGCTACAGCGTCGAATGGCCCGAGGCGCTGGTCATGTGGGAGGCCCAGTTCGGCGACTTCGCCAACGGGGCCCAGGTCATCATCGACCAGTTCATCTCCTCGGCCGAGGACAAGTGGCGCCAGACGACGCGCATGGGCATGCTCCTGCCACACGGCTCCGAGGGACAGGGACCGGAGCACTCGAGCGCCCGCATGGAGCGGTATCTGCAGCTCTGCGCCGACGGGAACATCCAGATCGTGAACGCCACGACCCCTGCCCAGTACTTCCACGTGCTGCGGCGCCAGATGCGCCAGCAACAGGCCAAGCCCTTCATCCTCTTTTCGCCGAAGAGCCTGCTGCGCTTGCCGGCGGCCGCGTCCCCCCTCGAGGCGCTGACCTCGGGCGGGTTCCGCGTGGTTCTCGACGATCCCGAGGTCGCCGATCGCGGGGCCGTCGAGCGCGTGCTCTTCTGCTCGGGCAAGGTCTACTACGACCTGCGTGCGGAGAAGGAAAGGCGCGGCGCTGCGCGCACGGCGATCGTGCGCCTCGAACAGCTCTATCCCTTTCCGCAGGAGCGCCTGAAGGCGGTGCTCTCGGCCTACCCGCGGATGCGCGACGCCGTCTGGGTCCAGGAGGAGCCGAAGAACATGGGCGCGTGGACCTTCGTCAAGGAGCGGTCGGCGGACTTCCTGGCTGCGGCCACGCCGCTCGGCTACGTCGGCCGCGCGGCCTCCCCGTCACCGGCAACCGGCAACGCCGCCGTGCACAAGCGCGAGCTCGAGCAGCTCCTGTCGGAGGCGTTCGCCTAGACGCCCGGAGGCGGCGGTGCTCAGGGGAGCTTGGCCGCGAGGACGTCCACCTTTTCGATCGAGGGCGGCGCGGACAGGAGCGTCGCCGCGTTGGCCATCAGCGCCGCGGCGACCCTGCCCGTCAGATGCGCCTGGCGGCCGGCCTCGTCCGGAAATGCGTCGAAGATGCCGAAGGTCGAGGGGCCCAGACGGATCGCGAACCACGCGGTGGTGGCGGGTTCGTCCTGGACGATGGCGAGCCCTCCCTTGAGAAAGGCCTCGACGTCCTTTTCCTTACCGGGCCTGGCTTCGAGCTTCACGTAGAGCGCAACGGTCACCATGGCTGTTCTCCTTTTGCGGGTCGGCGTTCAGGCGTTCTTGCGAGCCACGACCGTTCCCGGCCGCAGCGAGCCCATCGTGACGAGAGCCAGGAAGGCCGAGGTCAGGCGCGAGTCGACGCGTTGCACGTCCGTGCACCCGCCGGCGGCGAGGGCCGCCGCGTATTCCCCGGGGTGACGGATGTCGTCGAGCATGACCTGTCCGCCCGGGGCGAGCACGCGGGCGATCTCGGCCAGCGCCCGTGCCCGTTCGTCGGCGGCGTAGATGTTGTGGATCGCCGCGCACGACACGACGCGATCGATCGAGGCGTCCGGCAGCGGGATCTGGCGCATGTCCGCGGTCCTGATCTCGACACGCCCGGCCACGCCTTCCCGCCGCGCGTTCTCGAGAGCCGCTGCGGGGCGGTTTCCGGAGAGGTCCTCGGCCTGCCAGATGTCGATCCCCGTGGCGGTGCCCGACGTCAGCCGCTTCGCCGCTCCCACCAGCATGAGGCCCCGCCCGCAGCCGACGTCGAGGACGCGTTCGCGGCCGGTCCACGAGAGGTGATCGAGCAGCCGTTCGCGGCGGCGGATCTTGCCGAACTTGCTCGACCAGAGCATCCAGAACCCCATGGCGAGGCAGCCCGTGCCGGCGAAGAGCCCCATGTCGGCCAACTCGAACCGGACCGGGCCGACGGCGACGGCCGCAGGCCAGAGGCCGGCCGCCTTGCTCGTGAAGAGGAGGAGGCCGGCCGTTCCGCAGAGCAGCAGGTTGCGCACGACGGCGGGCGCGTCGAGGCCGTAGTCGGGCGGCACGGAAGGGTCGTCGTCCGGTGCCACGGCGTCAGCCTTTCTTGGGCTTCATCGCGTCGAGGCTGGTCTTGAGGATCGCGCGCGGCACCTTGCGGTAGTCGCTGAACTCGCCGGCGCCAGCGAGCCACTCGCCGCCGTCCATCGTGACGCAGTCGCCGGTCTGGTAGGGGCACAAGTCGGAGAGGAGGAACGTCGCGAGGTTCGCGATCTCCTCCTTTGCGCCGAAGCGGCCGAGGGGAATCCGCCCGAGCGCGTTCTTCTCGGCCTGAGGATTGGCCATGAGGCGGGAGAAGGCGCCCTCGGTCGGGATGGGACCGGGCGCGATCGCGTTGAGCCGGATGCCGGCCGAGCCCCACTCGACGGCGAGTGAGCGGGTCATCGCCAGGACGCCCGCCTTGGCGCAGGCGGAGGGCAGGGCGTAAGCCGTGCCGGTCCACGCGTAGGTCGTGACGATGGACACGACCGCGCCCGGCGCGCCCCGCTCGAGCACGTGCCGCCCGAAAGCCAGCGTGCAGTTGACCGAGCCGTAGAGGACCGTCCGCACGACGGCGTCGAAGCCGTTGGGAGTCAGCTCCTCGGAGAACGCGAGGAAGTTGCCGGCCGCGTTGTTGACGAGTCCGTCGAGCTTTCCGAATCGGGAGACGGCGTCGGCGACGAGACCGCCGGCCTGCGCGGGATCGCGGACGTCGGCCTGGAAGAGGGCGACCTCGCCGCCCTCGCGCGCCGCCTCCGCGATCTCCCTGGCTCCCGCCTCGAGCCGTTCCTTCCGGCGCCCCGCGATCGCGACCTGCGCCCCGTGCGCGGCGAACGCCGTGGCCATCGCGAGGCCGAGGCCCGAGCCTCCACCCGTGACGAGGATGGAGCGGCCGGCGAGGACCTTCGGGTCGAACATCAGCGCGCCGACCCCAGGTACTCGCCGAGCCACCCGACCGTGCGCTCCTGGATGTCGAGGCGATGATCGGCCCGGCGCACGTCGTGGCCCTCGTTCGTGTAGATGACGAGCTGCGTCGGCACGCCGAGGGCTCTCAACGCATGCCAGAACTCGTAGCCCTGGGGCGTCGGGACCTCGGAGTCGCGGTCGCCGTGCAGGACGAGCGTCGGCGTCTTCGCGTTCTTGATGAACTCGATCGGCGAGGACTTGGCGTACACCTTCGGATCGTCGTACACGGACGCGCCGAAGAAAGGCAGCATCCACGTGTCGATCCGGTTCTGCCCGTAGTAGCTCTGCCAGCTCACGATGCCGGCGCCGGCCACCGCGGCGGCGAAACGATCCGTCTGCGTGACGGCCCACATCGCCATGTAGCCGCCGTAGCTCCACCCGATGACGCCCAGACGCCGGCCGTCGATCGGCGCCGCCTTCAGCGCGGCATCCACGCCCGAGAGGATGTCGCGCAGGTCGCCACCGCCGAAGTCCTTGACGTTGCCCTGCACGAAGGCCTCGCCGAAGCCGTAGCTACCGCGGGGGTTGGGCAGGAACACGAAGTAGCCCTGCGACGGCAGCACGGCCGCCCAGTGGTGGGGCCAGCCGATGTGCTGCGCGGAGGACGGACCCCCGTGGACGAGCGTGACCATCGGGTATCGCTTCGAAGGATCGAAGCCGAGCGGATACAGGAGCCAGCCCTGGACGCTCTTGCCGTCGCTGTCCCAGCGCAGGCTCTTCGCCTCGCCCCAGAATCGCTTCGCGGACGCGTTGACCGAGGTCAGGTTTTTCCACTCGCCGAACTCACCCGCGCACGCTTCCGGCGGGCGGTCGAACGAGCTCAGAATGACGGCGGAGTCCTCGCCGCGGCGGGCGGGCGAGAAGCTCTCGAGCGACTCCGCCCCGGCCCACAGGCGGTTGATCTTTCCCTCGCCGCCGACGATCGTGGCGAGACCCTGGCCGCCATCCACGTGGCCGGTGAAGAGGATGTCGCCGTCCGGCTGCCAGAAGAGGGCCTTGGCGGACCAGTTGGTCCCGGGCGTGAGGTTGCGCGCCGCTCCGCTCTCGACCGAGACCGTCCAGACGTCGCCGCCCGTCGAGCCCTCGTCGCTCATGATGCCGTGGATGACCGCGACGGATCGCCCGTCGGGCGAGAAGCGGGGGCACGCGATCTGGAGCGCTGGCTTCCAGATCGAGCGCGTCTCGCCGGTCCCGGCGTCGATCCGATAGAGCTCGGCAATCCAGTAGTTGTTCGTGCCGGAGCCCTTGGCGGCCTCCGCGGCGAATGTCCGGCCGTCGGGCGACCAGTCGTAGTCGTACACGAAGAGATCGGCCGGGGAGACGGAGCGGACCTTGCCGGTCTTCAGGTCCGCGATCGCGATGCGTTGTTCCTCGAAGGCATTCGCGACGACGCCGGAGTCGGGCTTGTAGGCGGTCAGAGCGCCCGTCTCCTGCGACGAGCCTTCGACGAAGAGGAACGCGACCGCTCGTCCGTCGGGCGACCAGAGGAGGTGAGCGAGCTGTCCCTTGACGCGCGTGAGCTGCCGCGGCGCGCCGCCGGCGGCTGGCGCAAGCCAGATCTGGAGCTGTCCCGACGCGGACGCGTCGGACAGGAACGCGATCGTCTTGCCGTCGGGCGAAAAGACTGCCCCGTGCTCGCGGTGCGGCTTTCCGTCGCGGGCGGCCGTCAAGCGGTGGGGCTCGCCGCCCTCGACGTCCCGGACGGAGATCGCGCCGAGGAGTTCCTGCCCGTCCTTGTCGGGCACCTTCAGAGACCACGCCGCGCGCGCGCCGTCCGGCGAGATCGCGACGTCGTGGAAGTGCCGCACGCCGTCCTGTGACGCGACGACGGACCTGACCGAGGGCATGGCGCCCGGCGACGAGGACCCTGCGGGCAGGGCGAGCAGCGAGGCGAGGGCAAGCGGCAAGTGCAGCACGGAACCTCCAAATAGAGACCGAGGCGAAAGCGATGGGGCACCTGGGGTCAGACCCCCTTCGGGGGTCAGACCCCGCTTTTCTCTGAGGGTCAGACCCCGCTTCTTTCTAAGTCAGGTCGACCCAGATGCTCTTGAGCTGTGTGTACTCCTCGAGCGCCGAGTGGCCGCGCTCGCGACCGAAACCGGACTCCTTGTAGCCGCCGAAGGGCAGACCCGGATCGTAGAGGTTGTAGGCGTTGATCCACACCGTCCCGGCCTTCAGGGCCCTGGCCGCCCGGAGCGCCTTTTTGATGTCGCGCGTCCAGACCGCGGCGGCCAGGCCATAGATGGTGGCGTTGCCGATGGCGACCGCCTCGTCCTCGCCCTGGAAGGTGAGCGTCGCGAGGACGGGGCCGAAGATCTCCTCGCGGGCGATCGTCATCGAGGGCAGGACGCCGTCGAAGACCGTCGCCTCGAAGAAGGCGCCCTTGCCGTTGACCGACGCGGCGTTGCCGCCCGCGACGAGCTTCGCGCCCTCGCTCCTGCCGCTGGCGACGTAGCGTGCGACGTTCTCGCGCTGCTTCTCCGAAACGAGGCAGCCCAGGCGCGTCTTCGGGTCGAGGGGATCGCCGGGCGCCAGCTTTTTCGCGCGGTCCACGACCTTCTCGAGGAGCGCGTCGTGGACCGACTCCTCGACGAGCAGGCGCGACCCGGCCGAGCACAGCTCGCCCTTTCCGTAGAAGATGCCGTTGATCGCGCCCCGGGCGGCGGCGTCGAGGTCGGCGTCGGCGAAAACGATGTTGGGGGACTTGCCCCCGAGCTCCATCGAGACGCGCTTGACCGTGCCGGCGGCGGCCCGGAGGATGGCCTTGCCCGTCTCGGTCTCGCCGGTGAAGGAGATCTTGTCGATCCCGGGGTGCTCCGCCATGGCCTGGCCGACGAGCGCGCCCGGCCCGGGAATGACGTTGAAGGCGCCGGGCGGCAGCCCCGCCTCGGCCAGCAGCTGCGCGAACATCAGCGCCGTCAGCGGGGTGACCGACGCCGGCTTGAGCACCACGGCGTTGCCGAGAGCGAGGGCCGGGGCGATCTTCCACATGGCTTGCAGGAGCGGAAAGTTCCATGGCGTGATCGCCCCGACGACGCCGACGGGCTCGCGCAACGTCAGGAGGAACGCGTCCTTGCGGCCTGGGAACGTATCGCCGTAGAGCTTGTCCGCGTACTCGCCGAAGTACGAAAGGCACTCGGCGGCGGCGGGCATGTCGATCTTCGCGGCCTCGAAGATGGGCTTGCCGTTGTCCTGCGTCTCGACCTTGCCGAAGTCGTCGGCGCGGGCGACGAGCAGGTCCGCGGCCCGCATGAGGATGCGTCCGCGCTGGCGCGGCTTCATCGCCGCCCAGGGCCCCGACTCGGAGGCCTTGCGCGCGGCCGCGACGGCCCGGTCGAGATCCTCACTGCCGGCCTCGGCGACCTCGGCGATCGCCTCGCCGGTCGCCGGGTTGACCGTCGCGAACCGCTTGCCCGAAACGGCCGGGACGAACGCGCCGTCGATGAAGAGGTCGGTCGGTGCTGTCATCGCTGGTGTTGCCCCTCGGTGGACTTGACAGGACTCCGGGGTCAGACCCCTTCGGGGTCAGACCCTGCTTTTCTCTTCGGGGTCAGACCCTACTTGCCTTTGAACCTCG
Source organism: Thermoanaerobaculia bacterium (assembly GCA_035569175.1). Lineage (GTDB taxonomy): Bacteria > Acidobacteriota > Thermoanaerobaculia > UBA5066 > Gp7-AA6 > DAHUXD01. The sequence continues at coordinate 13,831 of DATMNJ010000229.1, forward strand.
GAACGCGCTTCTCTTGGTTGGCGGCGATGCCTTCCTTCGCATCCTCGCTCTGGAAGAGGAGCTGCTGCATCTCGCGCTCGATCGCGAGGGCCGACTCGAGGGGCAGGTCCCATCCCGACTGGACCGAGCGTTTGATGCGTCCCACTGCCTTCGAAGCCTTGTGCGGCGGGACGAACTGGCGCGCGTAGTCCATGACCTGCTGCCACCAGTCCTCGGCCGTGGCGTCGATGACCTGGTTGACGATCCCGAGGTCTAGCGCCTCTTCGAACGTGAAGGTGTTGCCCGTGACCATCAACTCGATGGCCTTCGACTTGCCGATCATCTTCGAGAGGCGCGTCGTCCCGCCCGTGCCGGGCAGGACGCCGAGCGTGACCTCGGGCAGGCCGATCTTGCCCGCGTCCTTGCGGGCGATGCGCAGGTCCGCCGCCATGGCGATCTCGAGGCCGCCACCGACCGTGTGGCCGTTCAAGGCCGCGATGACGAGCTTGGGCGTGTGCTCGAGGCGCAGGAGCATCTCGTTGGCGTGGAGGCAGAAGAAGTACTTGAACCCCGGGGAAACGGCGTTGAGCATCCCGATGTTGGCGCCCGCGGAGAAGAAGCGGTCGCCCTTGCCCCTGAGCAGGATGACGTGGACGTCGTCGTCGAAACGGGCCTTGAGAATCGCCTCGTCGAGCTGGCGATTCATCGCGTAGGTGTAGGTGTTGGCCGGCGGGTCGTCCATCTCGATCACGGCGATGCCGTCGGCGGCACGGTAGTTGACGACCGGATGGTCGAGCTCCGGGCTCGTCCAGTCGCGGGTCTTGGCGGGGGTGCTCATGGGGCCTCCTGAAGATCTTTCGAGCGCGGGATCCTATCAGGAAAGGAGGCGGTTGTAGACTTGAGGGCATGCTCGGTCGGGGCGGATCCGGGGGCGGGATCGCGGGGTTGAGCCGGCGCGGCTTTCTCGCCGCGGCCGCCGGGGCTGCCGTTGCCGCCGCGCTTCCGCAGGCGGCGCCGCGGCGCCGTCTGCTGCAGATGAACGGCTACCCGATCGACGCGGAGACCCCGCTCGACCTGCTGACCACGTACCTCACTCCCAACGACCTCTTCTTCGTCCGCCATCACTGGAACCCCGTCTTTCCCGATTCCGCGGCCTGGACGCTCACGGTGGACGGAGAGGTCGAGCGGCCGCTGACGCTCTCGCTCGCGGACCTGAAGAAGATGCCGCAGGCGACGGCGACCTGCGTTCTCCAGTGCGCCGGCAACGGCCGGGCGCTCCACCGGCCCATCGTTCCGGGCGTGCAGTGGACCTACGGCGCCGTCGGCAACGCCCGGTGGTCGGGGGTGCGCGTGCGCGACGTGCTCGCCCGGGCGGGCGTCAAGGCCGGGGCGCGCCACCTCCACACGTTCGGCACTGACAAGCCGCCCGAGAAGGTGCCGCCGTTTCACCGCAGCATCGAGATTGAGAAGATCCTCGAGGACGGCCTGATCGCCCTCACGATGAACGGCGAACCGCTGCCGCAGCTCCACGGCGGTCCGGCCCGCCTCGTGGTTCCGGGGTGGGCGGGGGACCACTGGATGAAGTGGCTCGATCGCATCAGCCCCCAGGCTTCGCCGCAGACGGGGTTCTACATGGACGTGGCCTACAGGTATCCCCGGACGCCCGGAGAGCCCGGCGTCGCGTTCAAGGCCGAGGAGATGAGCCCCGTCACCGAGCTCTTCGTGAAGTCCAACATCACCGAGGCCCCGGCGCGGGCGACGCGCGGCCGAGCGGTCACGATCCGCGGCTTCGCGCTGTCCGGTGCTCCGCACGTCGCGAAGGTGGAGGTCACCGACGACGGCGGCGCAACCTGGGCCGAGGCGTTGCTCGGCAAGGACGACGACCCTCACGCCTGGCGTCTCTGGTCGTTCCCCTACACGCCGAAGGCGGCGGGCCGGGTGACCCTGCGCGCCCGCGCGACCGACGAGCGCGGGAGCATCCAGCCGAAGGACGCCGTCTGGAACCAGAGCGGCTATCTCTACAACGGGTGGCCCTCCGCCGAGATCGAGGTGGGCGCATGAGGGTGCGGGCGCGGGCAGCGGCGGTCGGCGGCCTGGTTCTGGCGGCCGCCCTTCTCCTCGGCCAGGCAACAGCCGGATCGACCCGCGACGAGGCCCTTCCGGTCCTCGGGTCCGAGCTCGGGGACTTTCCCGCGGGAGCGCTCAAGCCTCTGGCCGAGCAGGCGTGCTTCCACTGCCACTCGGCGGACATGGTGAAACAGCAGCGGCTGACCGAGAAGCAGTGGACGGCCGAGATCACGAAGATGGTCGGCTGGGGCGCGGTCGTTCCGGAGGACCAGAGGGCCGCCCTCATCGCCTATCTGTTCGAGCACTTCGGCCCCGACAACGACCGCTTCCACCCGGTCGTCGCGAAGCCGCTCGGGCGCTGAGCCGCGCCCGAGGGCGCTGCAGCACATCTCCGTCGGGTCGATCTTCCTTCGCCGCTCGACTACGGATCGGTGCCGGATGGCGAGACGGTCGGATCCACCCACCCGCTCGAACCGTCCGGATGGAACTCCTTCTTCCAGATCGGGACGGTCGCCTTCACGCGATCGATCGCCGCCCGGCAGGCGGCGAACGCTTCGGCGCGGTGCGGGGAAACGGCCGCGATCGCAACGGAGGCTTCCCCGACCGAGAGAAGGCCGACCCGGTGCTGCATCCGAATCGTCACGGCAGGAAAGTCGCGGGAAAGAGCGTCTGCGAGGCGGGCCATCTCCGCTTCCGCCATCGGCCCGTAGGCCTCGTACTGGATTGCGGTCGTCCGGAGCCCGTCGTTCTCGTCGCGCACGACTCCGACGAAAAGACACAGGGCGCCGTCGCCGGGCCGGGCTTCGAGAAGCAGGGCCGCGAGGTCGATGGGGGATGTGGTCAGGTACATCGGTTTCGGGTCGATCGAAGGCGTGGCCGAGCTCGGCCGGGGGGGCCGCCGGCTACCCCCCGGCGACCGGCGGCAGAAAGGCCACCTCGTCGCCGTCGCGAAGGACCGTGTCGGCCGAGACATATTCGCGGTTGACGGCGGCGGGCGGCGGCTTCGGGAACCGCCGGAAGAGGGGGACCTCGCCGCCGAGAACCGCCCACAGCTCGCTCACGAGCGTGCCGTCGGCGATGTCCCGCGACTCCTCGTCGCGGCCGATGGCTTCCCGGAACGAGGCGAAGTGGAGCAGGCGGATCCTCATCGGGGGCCAGTCTATTGCGGCAGGACCCGGCGGTCCGGCCTTCGCTTGACATCTGACTGACTGGTCGGTTAGATTCTGCCCATGGCAAAACCCGCCTCTTCGTCCGAGTCCGAGCGACGCCTCACGCTGCTCAAGGCCGCGTTCCGGGAGGTCGCCGAGAAGGGCTTCTCCGAGGTCACTCTCGACGACATCGCCAGGCGGGCCGGCGTCTCGAAGGGCGTGACGCTCTACTACTTCGCTTCGAAGGACGAGCTGTTCCGCGAGCTCTTCAGCTGGCTCATCGACTCGATCCACGGCCGCATGCGCGAGGCCGTCGCAGGAGAGACCGAATCGGTCGCGAAGGTGCGGGCGCTCGTCGCCCTCATCTTCCCGTCCGCTTCGAAGAATCGGGCGTTCTTCAGGGCGTTCGTCGATTTCTGCGGCCTGGCGGCGCGGCGCGAGGCCTTCCGCCTGGTCAACGAGCGCTTCTACGCGGGCTGCCGCGAGATCGACGGCGGCATCGTGGAAGAGGGGATGCGCCGCGGCGTGTTCACGGTGCGCGATCCGATGGAAGCGGGCTCCACGATCCGCGCCATCTTCGACGGATTGATGATGCAGTGGCTGGCCGAGAAGGACCCGGAGGGGACCTTTGCCGACTACCGCGATCGCTGCGAGCGCCAGATCCTGACCTACCTCCTGCCCGCAGCGGCCGCGAAGGGGAACAAGCGATGACCCACGAGGAGACGCCGCCCGTGCGCTGCGCCAACGAGGGATGCCCGCGCCCGGTCGAGCCGGAAGAGCGGTATTGCGGCAACTGCGGCCACGAAAGAGCCCTTTTCCGGCGGGATGCCCGGCGGTCCCGACCCACGGTCCGGCCGAGCCGGGAAGGGGGATCGGACAGGCGATAGAATCGCCTGGCCTCATGATTCCCAGCGGCTCTCCTCTTGCGGTCAAACGGATCCTCCTCGCCGCGCCCCGCGGCTTCTGCGCGGGGGTGGTGCGGGCCATCGAGATCGTGGACCTCGCCCTCGATTGCTTCGAGGGACCGGTCTACGTGCGCCGGGAGATCGTCCACAACAGCCACGTCGTGCGCGACTTCGAAGCGCGCGGCGTACGGTTCGTCCAGGAGCTCGGCGAGGTGCCCGATGGCGCCACGGCCGTGTTCTCGGCGCATGGCGTCTCGCCTCAGGTCCGCGCCGACGCGGTGGCGCGGCGGCTGCGGGTCATCGACGCGACCTGCCCGCTCGTCACGAAGGTTCACCTCGAGGCGATCCGCTTCGCCCGGTTGGGCTACGAAATCCTGCTCGTCGGCCACGCGGGGCACGAGGAGGTCGAGGGCACGACGGGGGAGGCGGCCTCGCAGATCCGACTCGTCTCGTCCGTCGCCGACGCCGAGGCGGTCGAAGTCCGGGATCCCGACAGGGTCGCGTTCATCACCCAGACGACCCTGTCCATGGAAGACACGCGCCCGATCGTCGAGGCCCTGAAGCGCCGCTTCCCGAAGATCAACGTCCCGGCCAAGGACGACATCTGCTACGCCACCCAGAACCGCCAGGTCGCCGTGCGGGCTCTGGCCCGCCGCGCGCCGCTGATCCTCGTCGTCGGCTCGCGCAACTCCTCCAATTCGAATCGGCTCGTCGAAGAGGCCGTCCTCGCGGGTTCGCGGGCGTACCTCGTGGACGACGTCTCGGAGATCGACCCGGCCTGGCTCGAAGGCGTCGAGACGGTGGGCATCACTTCGGGCGCGTCCGCTCCCGAATTTCTCGTCAACGAGATCGTGCGCGTCCTGCGCGCCGGCGGATCGGTCGAGGTCGAAGAGGTGCTGACCGTCGAGGAAGACGTCCACTTCCCCCTTCCGCCCGAGGTCGCGGGCGCGAGGCGCGCCTCCGAGCCCGCCGCGACCCTTCCGACGCGCTCCTAGCGGTCGGCCTGCCGCCGTGATCCAGCCCCAGCGGCTCGCCTCGAAAATCGCCTTCGTGACCGGAGCCTCGCGCGGCATCGGCGAGGCGATCGCGCGGCGCTTTGCGGCCGAAGGGGCCCGGGTCGTGCTCGCGGCCCGCGATCGCGACGCCTGCGAGCGCCACGCCGCGGACCTGCGCGCCGCCGGGCACGAGGCGGCCGCCGCGCTCTGCGACGTCACCGATCGCGGCTCGATCGCGCTGGCGATCGCCACGGCCGTCGCGCGGTGGGGGCGGCTCGACGTCCTCGTCAACAACGCGGGTGTGGGCGGCGCCACGCCGCTCGACGATCCCGAGGACGCGCTCTGGGACCGGATCCTCGCGACGAACCTGACGGCCACCTTCCGCGTGACGCGGGAAGCCTCGCCGTTTCTGCCCGAGGGGGGCCGCGTCATCAATCTCTCGTCGGTGCTGGGGCGCTTCGGTGTCGCGGGCTATGGGGCGTACTCGGCCTCGAAGCACGGCGTCATCGGCCT
>DATMNJ010000230.1:0-2988 GCA_035569175.1 Thermoanaerobaculia bacterium
TCGGCGCCTCGCCGGCGGAGCTGTCCGAGTCCGTCGCCGTGTTCACGCGAGCGCTCGCCTGGCGCACCTCCGAGCGCGAGATCGCCCGCGGCGTGACGCTCCACAACCTCGGGATCGCCCTGCGCCGCCTCTCCGAGCTCGAGCCCGAGCGCGAGCCCGAGCACCTCGCGGCGAGCGCCGGGGCGCTGCGCGAGGCGGTGGCGATCCGCGGGCGACTCGGCCTGTCCGAAGGGCGCGCGCTCTCGCAACGGCACCTCGCCCTGTCGCTCGAGCGCCTCGAGGCCAAACCGCGATAGATTCCGCCGTGATGACGCCGCGGCGCTGGATCGAGTACCTCGTGGCCATCCTCGCCGGCAACGGCATCTATTTCGCGGTGCTCCACCCGGCGCTGCCGCCGGCGCTCCGGCACCAGCCGTTCGCCTTCGATCCGGGCCTGGCGATCGACTTCGCCTGCTGCGTCCTGGTCTACGGCGCGATCCGGCTCGGCAGCCGCCACGCCCGCCGGTTCCTCCCCGGCGAGGACCCGCGTCACCAGCCGTAGAACGGCGCGAGCGCCGCGATCCACGCGGCGTTGGAGACGACCACCAGCGCCGCTTCGCACCCGAGGAGCAGATGCGCCCGGGCGCGCGGAGCGCGGGCGAGGTCCGCGATTGCATCGGCGATCCAGGGGCTCCAGCCCCACAGGTACCAGCCGCCCACGCCGCCCCAGTCGCCGTAGTAGCGCCGGTTCGCGAGGGCGAAGACCGCGAAGCCGGCGGCCGCCGCGGCAAAGGCCGCCGCGTGCGCGAGCGAGCGCCGCGGATCCGTCCGGCGCCGGAGGGCCCAGGCCACCGCCCCGAGCCATGCGAAGTACGCAGCCGTGAGCCAGCGCGGCGGACGGAGCAGGCTGCTGCCTCCAACCCAGAGCGCCGTCTTCACGAAGGCGTAGGCGGACCGGGCGAACCCGGCGGCGGCGCGGACGAGAGGTTCCCCGATCGCGGCGCCCGCCGAGTTCAGTTCGAGCGTGCCTCCCCACATCCAGCCCCGCAGCGCCTGCACGGGGTAGACCAGCAGCGACGCCGCCGCGGCGGCCCCGGCCAGGCGCACCGTCCTCTCCCGGGCGCACACGCAGACGGCGAAGACGACGATGGGAATCGCCGTCAGCTTGATGAGCGGGCCTGCCGCGAGAAGCACCACGAGGACGGTCCCGCGGGTCGGCCTCCCGAGGGCCGCGAGGACGAGCGACGCCCACAGGAAGAGAGCCGCGTCGTTCGAGCACCGGGCCAAGCCCTCGGCGGCCCCCGGCAGAAGCAGCGCCAGCAGGCCCGCCACGGCCAGGGCAGGCGGCCAGCGCCGCGCCAGCGCCCGAAGGGGCCCGAAGAGCGCGACCGCGACGAGCGCCACCCCCAGCAGACGCGCGCAGAGCAGGGCGGCCGGCGGCGAGGGATGGAAGGGACGAAAGAGCAGGCCGGCCGCAAGGTAAAACAGCGGCGGCTGATTGGCCTCGACGTTGGGAAAGGCGCCCACCGGCGCGAAAGCCTTGCGCGCGGGTGAGCGTCGGACCAGATCGAATGCGCCGGGAGCGCTGCCGTACGCCGGGCAGCCGATCTCCGCGTGGAGGCGGGGTCCGCAGGGGTACGCCGCGACCGCCGCGCCGATCTCCGCGTCCACCGAACGCCCCGCGAAGGCCTCGGCCAGCGGCCGGACCGCGAAATCCCGAATGCGCGCGAGGTGTTGCGGCTCATCGGCGCCCTCGAACGCGGGCAGAAAGAGGGCATGGAGCGCCAGGCGCGCGACCACGGCCACGGCGAGCGCGGGCAGGAGCCTCTTCACCGTCTGCCCGTCACAGGACGACCGGCACGATCACGGGACGCAGACCCATCGCCCGGCGGCAGGCGCGCTTTCCCGCGATCGCGATTTCGGCCCGCAGCCACTCGGGATCGCCCCGCTCTGCGTCCGACGCCCGGGCGAGAACGGCCCGCGTCGAACGGGCGACTTCGCGCACGAGGTCCTCGGCGTTGGCCGCGACCCCGCGCGAGACGACCTCGACCGAAGCGCCGCTGACCAGGACCACGACGACGCCCTCCTCGGCCAGATGACGGCGCTCGCGCACGATCCCGGGATCCACCGTCTCGGCGCGGGCGTCGAGGAACACGCTCCCGCAGGGCACCGCCCCGGGCTCGACTCCCCCGCCGCCGCCCGCGAGCGTCAGCCGGTCGCCGCTGTCGAGGACGTGGATGCGCTCGGGTCCGATCCCGGTCGCCGCGGCCACGCCAGCCGCCGCGGCGAGCATGCGCCGGTCGCCGTGCACGGGCATCACCGCGTGGGGCCGCACCAGGCGAATCCACTCCGCGATCTCTCCGCTGTGAGCGTGGCCCGAGACGTGGATCGGCGGCTCGCTCTCGCGCACGACGCGCGCCCCGCGGCGCACGAGGTGGTCGCTCATCCGGTTCACGGACCGCTCGTGGCCGGGGATCGTGCGCGCCGAGAGGAGCACGAGGTCGCCCTCCTCGAGCTCGAGGTCCGCGTGCTCCCCGAGGGCGAGACGGTACAGCGCCGAGAACGGCTCGCCCTGGCTGCCGGAGGTCAGGCAGAGCAGCCGCCCCGGCGCGACCTCCCGCAGGTCCGCGGCCGCCGGGCGCGAGCCGGCCGGCAGGCGCAGCCGGCCGAACCGTTCCGCGATCTCGGCCACGGCCCGCATGCTGCGGCCGAGGATCGCGACGCGGCGGCCCATTCCGAGCGCCGCCTCGGACGCCTGGGCGATGCGCGCGACGTGGCTCGAGAAGGTCGTGAGAATGATGCGGCCCGGCGCCTGACCGAATGCCGCGCGCAGCCCCGCTCCCGCGACGCGCTCGGATTGCGACCGCCCCGGCCGCTCCGCGTTGGTGGAGTCCACGAGGGCGAGGTCCACGCCCTCCCCGACGGCCGTCGCGAGCCCCTCCCGGTCGGTCGTCTCGCCGTCGGGCGGATCGTCGTCGAGCTTGAAGTCGCCGGAGTGGACGAGGCGCC
>DATMNJ010000231.1:0-8404 GCA_035569175.1 Thermoanaerobaculia bacterium
GAAGGCCCGAAGGATGTGGACTTGGGGGCGATCTCCCCGGACGGGACCCTCGTGGCCATACGGCTCGAGAAGGAAGACAAGATCGTCCTCCTTCCGATTGGCGACGGCCCGCGTCGCTTCGCCGCGGGCACGCTTGCCGACGACTCCCCGATTCAGTGGAGCCCGGACGGGCGATGGCTCTATGTCCTGCGCAAGGGGGATCCCTTCCGCAACCAGATCTACCGCGTCGAGCTCGCGACCGGGAGGCGCGAGCTCTGGAAGGAAATAGCGCCCGACGACCGAGTCGGAACCTACGGAATCAGGGACGTGGCGCTCACTCCCGATGGCCGTGGCTACGCCTACAGTCTTGGACGCACCGCATCGTCGGATCTTTACCTGGTTGAGGGGCTCAGATGAGCTCGCCGTCTTCAGGCGCATCCAGCGATCCTGGCTCGCTTGAGCGGGAGCCGTGCGGAGTCGGCTCTCGAGTCCCCGGTGTTGCCCTTCCGCCATTCCTCCAGGCAGGGAGAATGATGGCCCGAAGCCGACCGATCCTTGCGTCGTAGAATCCCGGCAGCGGTGAACGGATAGCCCTCGCGGCCGGTACTCGCTTCGGCGCCTACGAGATCCTCGCGCCACTCGGCGCGGGCGGGATGGGGGAGGTGTACCGGGCGCGGGACACGCGGCTCGGCCGCGATGTGGCGATCAAGGTGCTTCCCGCACATCTTTCCACGTCCCCGGAGGCTCGACAGCGGTTCGAGCGCGAAGCGAAGGCCATTTCCCAGCTGACGCACGCCCACATCTGCACGCTCTACGACGTCGGAAGCGCGAACGGGACCGAATATCTCGTGATGGAGCTGCTCGAGGGCGAGACACTGTCGGCTCGCCTCGCCCGCGGCCCGCTGCCGCTCGAGCAGGCGCTCCGATGCGGGCAGGAGATCGCCGGAGCGCTCGACCAGGCCCACCGGGTCGGGATCGTTCACCGCGACCTGAAGCCGGCAAACGTCATGCTGACGAAGTCGGGCGTCAAGCTCCTCGACTTCGGACTGGCCAAGGCCTTCGCGGCCCCGGGTTCCGAGCCGATCACCTCGCTTCCCACCCAGGCGAACGTGACGGAGGCGGGGACGATTCTCGGGACGTTTCAATACATGGCACCCGAGCAGCTGGAGGGCCGGGAGGCCGACGCGCGAACCGACATCTTCGCCCTCGGCGCCGTGCTCTACGAGATGGTGACCGGCGCGCACGCGTTCGAGGGAAGCAGCCGCGCGTCGCTCATCTCGTCGATCCTCCGCGATGAGCCACGCTCCGTCTCGCAAGTCCAGCCGATGGCGCCGGCGCCGCTCGATCGGCTCGTTCGAAAGTGCCTCGCGAAGGACCCGGAGGACCGTTGGCAGAGCTCCCGCGACGTCGGAAGCGAGCTCGAATGGATTCGCGGGAGCGGTTCCGGCCTGGCAGCGCTGACGGCGCAACGTCCGGCGCGTGGAAAAGGAGCGTGGATTGCGGCCGCAGCGTTTATGGGAGCCCTGGCGACTCTCTTGCTGCTCCGCGCACGCGGTCCCAACCCATCCCTGCCAGGAGCCATCCGCTTTGAGGTCCCCCCGCCGGAAACGGGACGCGTCGTCGTTTCGAGCGTCACGGCCGCTTTCTTCGCGCTGTCCCCGGACGGCCGCAAGATTGCCTTCTGCGCGACATCGCCCGCCGCCGTCGCTTCCTTCAACGGCGCTCAGATCTTCGTTCGGGCTTTTGACGCGGCGACGCCGCAGGCGATCGCCGGAACGGAGGGCGCGTTCTCGCCCTTCTGGTCGCCAGACGGTGCGTCGCTCGCGTTTTTCGCGGAAGGAAAGCTCAAACGGGTTTCGCTCTCCGGCGGACCCCCTTCCACGATTTGCGACGTGGCTCGTGGCGGCACGGGGACCTGGGGCCGGGACGGCGTGATCGTTTTTTCCGAATGGGGCTCCGACAAGGTCGCCCTCAGCCAGGTTCCCGCAACGGGGGGCAAGCCGTCGCCGGCGACCCGCCTCGACGCCGCGCGGAAGGAACGCTGGCATGCGTGGCCCGTTTTCCTTCCCGACGGCCGGCATTTCCTCTTCATGAGCGAGGCAGGGGCGGCATGGCCCGCATCCGAGCGCGGGATCTCCGTCGGCACGGTCGGTTCCCTCGACGTCCGCCTCGTGGCGAAAGTGGAGTCCGCGTTCGCGTACGCAAACCCCGGCTTTCTCGTCTTCGCTCGCGAAGGAGCCCTGCTAGCGCAGCGCTTCGATCCGAACTCGCTCAAGACCGAGGGGGAGCCGGTGGCGGTCGCGCCGGAAGTGCAATCGTACGCGCCGACCGGCGCCGCCTACATCTCGGCGTCTTCTGGGGCGCCGATGATCGCCTTTTCCGGGGGCGCTTCGCGGGGGAGGCTCGTCTGGGTCGATCGCTCCGGCAAGGAGCTGGCTACCGTTCGGGGTCCGGACCACTACAGCACCCTGCGACTCTCGCCCGACCGGAAGCGGCTCGCCTTCGCGCTCGTGGATCGGCGCCTCGGGACGACCGACGTCTGGGTTCAGGACCTCGAGCGGGGCACGGCGACCCGCGTCAACTTCGGCCCTGCGAGCGAGTCGTTTCCGGCGTGGGCCCCGGATGGACGGCGGATCTTCTTCTCCGCCGATCTGGGAGGCGCGCCGCCGGAGCTGTTCGAGGAAGATCTGACCTCGATGACGAGCGAACCGCTGGCCTCAGGCCCGGGGGCGAAGTTCGTCTCGGACGTCTCGCCGGATGGGCGGCTTCTGGCCTTCACCCGGTACAACGGGGGCGAGAGCGCCATCGAGATGATAAATCTGACGGGAGAGAAAAAGTCCGTTGCGCTCCTCACCGCCGGCGGCGACTTTGCTCGTTTCTCCCCGGACGGGCGGTTCGTCGTCTACGGCTCCGACGAATCGGGGAAGGAGGAGGTCTACGTGCGTCCCGTCTCCGGCTCGACCGAGCGCTGGCAGATTTCGCGGGATGGAGGCCAGACGCCGGTCTGGAGCCTGGACGGCAAGGAGTTGTATTACCTCGAGAGGGACACGCTCATGGCCGTGTCCGTGCGCCTAGACCACGGTTTCGAGCCCGGACTACCCAAACCGCTCTTTTCGGCCGACTTCAAGGTCGGCTTCGGGGGCTTGCGCTCCTTCGACGTGGCCCGCGACGGACGGTTTCTTGTTCTCCTGCACGAGCCCGATACGCGGCGGCGCGGCATCGACGTCATCGCTCACTGGGGCGACGGGCTCGAGCACTGACGATCGGCTTTGAGACCCCGTCGCGTCAGTCGCAGCGCAGGGCCGACATCGGATCGACGCGCATGGCCCGTCGGGCCGGGACGTAGCAGGCGAGCAGCGCCACGGCCGTCAGCAACAGCGCAACGCCCCCGAACGTGACCGGATCCGTCGCGCCCACCCCGTAGATCATCTTCGCGAGCAGCCGCGTCAACCAGAGCGCCGCGACGATCCCCACGCCGATGCCGGCGAGGGCGATCCGCATTCCCTGGCCGAGCACCATCTGCAGGACGTCGCCCCGCGTCGCGCCGAGGGCCATGCGCACGCCGATCTCACGCGTGCGCTGCGCCGCGAGGTAGGCGATCACGCCGTAGATGCCGATCGCGGACAACACGAGCGCCAGGGCCGACAGGAGGCTCAGCAGGATCATCGCCATCCTCTGCCGGGCGATCGAGTGCGCGACGACCTCTTCCATGGAGCGCATCTCGTAGACCGCCGCGCTCGCGTCGAACCGTGCGGCCGCCTGGCGGATCCCCGACGCCACCCCGAGCGAGGCCCCGTCGGTCCTCGCCACGAACGCGGAACCATTCGCGATCAGGCTCCAGAACTTGTCCGGCAGCTGAAACATCGGGAGGTACGTCTCGGCCTGGAGGTTCTGATGCTCCGCATTGCCGAGCCCCCAGTGCTCGACGTGGCCGGCGACACCCACGATTTCGGCGTCGACGTCCAGCAGTGCGTAGTGGATTCGCTTTCCGACGGGATTCTCGCCCGGAAACTGCTTGCGGGCGAAGGCCTCGTCGATGACCGCCACGGCGGGGGAGCGCTCGTCGTCCCGGTCCGTCAGGAACCGTCCGTTCCGCAGCGGGATCCCCATCGCCGGCAGGTACCCCGGCGTCACCAGGTAGAAGAGCGTCATCGGCATCTCGCTCTGGCTCGCCGGCCTGGGCCGATCCGCCCGCCAGAACGGCACGTCGGAGTCGCCCGTCATGGGCAGCGATCCGCCGAGCAGGGACACGCTCTTGACGCCCCGCACGTTCTCGAACTGCCGAAGAGCTTCCCGATACTTTGCCCGCAGCTGTGCCGGAGTCCGGTCCTGGCCGGGTGTCAGCGAGACCGCGAACGTCACGGCGTGCCCTGGGTCGAAGCCGGGATCGACTCCCCACAGCGCTCGCAGGCTGCGGATCATGAGCCCGGCCCCGATCAACAGCACGAGGGCCATGCCGATTTCGGCGGCCACGAAAACGCTCTGCGTGCGCTGCCGCGCGCCGCTGGCGCCCCGGCCCCCCGCCTTCAGGGTTTCCTGGAGGTCGGGCCTCAGGAGGCGAAGGGCGGGCGCCAGGCCGAACAGGACTCCGGTCAACACCGAGATCCCCAGCGTGAAGAGCAGGACGCGGCCGTCGAGGCCAATCTCTTCGGAGCGCGGAAGGGCGTCCGGCAGAGCCGCGAGGATCGCCCGCGTGCCCCACATCGCGAGGAGCGTTCCGAGAATTCCGCCCGAGACGGAAAGCAGGACGCTCTCGGTCAGAAGCTGTCGGACGATCCTCCCGGCGTTCGCGCCGAGCGCCGCGCGGACGGCGAACTCGCGGCTGCGCCCGGTCGACCGCGCGAGCAGGAGGTTCGCGACGTTGGCGCAGGCGATGAGGAGCACGAAACTGACGGCCCCGAGCAGGACGAGGAGAATCCCCTGGACGTTTCCGACCACGTCCTTCCTGAGGGACACGACGTTGATCCCCGATCCCTTGTTGGCCTCGGGGTAGGCCTTCGCGAGGTCCCCGGCAATCCGATCCATGTCCGCCTGCGCCGTTGCCGGCGTCACACCCGGCTTCAGCCGGCCGACCACGCGCATCCCCATGCTCGCGCGCCGGTCCAGGAACGTCTCATCCGTCCACTGGCCGATCGGAACGTAGACGTCCGCGTCGTCGGACACCGTCAGGCGGCCCGGCGCCACGCCGACGACCGTGTGGGCGCGGCCGTTGAGCGTGATGGTCCTTCCGGCGACGTCTGCCGCGCTCCCGAACTTGCGTTTCCAGAGGCCGTCGGCCAGGACGGCGACCGGCGCGGCGCCGGCCCGGTCCTCGTCCGGCAGGAACGTCCGGCCCACCGTCGGCTGGACCCCGAGCAGCGGAAAGAACTCGGACGACACCATGCAGGCGCGCAGCCGCTCGGCCTCGCCCGATCCGGTGAGATTGAAGTCGTCCGAGCGGTAGGCGCCGAGGGCCGAGAAGGCGACGTTGTCCCGCCGCCAGTCCAGGTAGTTCGGGTAGCTGACCGCGCCGGTCGGGAACTGCGCCGTGCGCGTGTAGACGGAGTGGAGCCGGTCCGGCGCCGGAAACGGCAGCGGATGGAGGAGCACGCCGCTGACCACCGAGAAGAGGGCCGTATTTGCCCCGATCCCGAGCGCCAGCGTGAGCACCGCGACGGCCGTGAAGCCCGGGTTTCGGGCGAGGACCCGCAGCCCGTATCGGACGTCCTGCCAGAAGCTCCCCACGCGTCCTCCTCGTCGGACCCGCGACGGTCCGATCCCCTGTCCGACAGTTACGCGTCTGGGAGCCCTTTGTTCCCGGCGGGGGTGGCGTGGGCCCAAAACCGAGGGGCTTCGCGAACCGTTCGGCCGGGATCAGGCGCGCGTCTCGAGCATTCCCGCCGGGAGGACGGAGCGCGGGCCCGCCAGCTCGCAGCGATCGGCCGATTGGACGACCGTCCCCGCCGTGTGGATGGTGGAGACCTCGACGTGGATGCAGCCGCGGGTCCCGTCCGGGAGGCTTTCCAGGACGCCATGGCGGCGGCAGTTGGGACAGCGAATGATCGACCTCGATCTCGAGACGAGCGATCCGAACGGCAACTTGGTGAAGTCCTCGGTCATCATCGGGGCGGCCTCCTCAATCTTCAAAGAGCGATCAGCATGACCCTCCCCAATGAAGACGAAATGGTCTCGACGTAAATTACACCGACCGGGTAACCCCGCCCTACCCCGGCTACAGCCGCGGGCCGACGACCGCCGCGAGGGCCAACGCCAGGGCGCCGACGAGGATCGCCGAGAGCGCGCCGACGTAGAGGGGCCTCCAGCCCATCGTCTTGAAGGAGCGCAGATTCGTCGAGAGTCCGACCCCGGCCATCGCCGTCGCGAGAGCGGCCGTGCCCCAGGTGTCCCCGACGGTTTTTGCGACGCTCTGCCAGGCCGCGGCTTTCCAGATGCCGTAGGCGAGGCGGCCGGCCGCGAGGTTGGCTTCGCCGAGGGATCGCACGATCGCCATCGCCAGGAAACCGAGGACGAAGATCGGAAAGAGTTTCGCGATGCGCACGCGGCCGCCGGTGTGGCCAGTGCGGCGGGCGTGAAGGTAGGCGAGCAGGGGAACGACGGCGACGAGAAAGACGTTGCGCGTCAGCTTGGTGACCGTCGCGACGCGGAAGGCTGTTTCGTCGCGAAAGACCTCCTTGTAGGAAAGCGCGGCCCCCACCACCTGAGAGGTGTCGTGGATGCCGGTCCCGAGAAAGAGACCGACGGCGCCCGAGTCCGTTCCGAAGAGGGCGTGGGCGATGTAGGGGTACGTCAGCATCGCGATGAGGCCGAAGAGGGTGACGTTGGCGACGGTGTAGGCGACCTCGCTCTCCTCGGCCTCGATCACGGGGCCGACCGACAGGGCGGCCGTGACGCCGCAGATCGCGGTGGACGCCGCGGCGAGAGTGCCCAGCCGGTCCGAGACGCCGAGGGCGCGGGCGAACGCGGTCGCGGCGACCAGCGCGACGGCAATGATCAGCGCGACGACCGGGATCCCCCACGCGCCGAGCTTCACGACGTCGAAGAAGGACAGCCGGATGCCCACGAGGATGATTCCGAGCCGCAGAATGCGCTTGACCGCGAAGGCGAGTCCGGGACGGAAGACGGCCGCCGTTCCGAGCGTGTTCGCGGCGAGCAGGCCGAGTACGATCGCGATCGAAATGCCCGAGATCGGGCTCGCACGACCCGCGGGGTCCACGCCTTCGAGCCGCAGCAGTGCGGCTCCGAGCCAGCGCGCGAGCTCGGCCGCGGCCAACATCACGGCGACCGCCAGGGCGAGCCCGGGCAGGACGTCGAGAATCCTTCGCGGCGGCGCCGACATGGCGAGGGAGGATATCGCGGCCGATCGCGCGGCGCGGAGGCATAATCGGCCGCGATGGCGTCCACTTCGCGCGCGTGGTTCGTGGACCAGTACGGCGGACCCGAACGGCTCATCCTGCGCGAGCGGCCGGATCCGATTCCCGGTGCCGGCGAGGTCCTCGTGCGGACGGCCGCGATCGGATTGAACTTCGCGGACCTCTTCGTCCGCTCAGGCGACTACCCGCGCACGCCGCCGACTCCTTTCGTGCCCGGGATGGAGCTGTCGGGCACCGTCGAGTCGGTCGGCGCCGGCGTCGCCGGCTTTTTTCCCGGTCAGCGTGTGGTCGCCGTCCCGCTCTTCGGCGGTCACGCCGAGAAGGTCGCCGTTGCGGCCGCGCGGGTCTTTCCGCTGCCGGACGGCGTGGATCTCGTCGATGCGGCGGCCGTCGCGGTCGTCTTCATCACCGCCTGGTACCTGTGCGAGCGATCCGAGGTGTCCTCCGGGGACCGCGTCGTCGTCACCGCGGCCGCGGGGGGCGTCGGCACGGCCCTTCTGCAGCTGCTCGCGATCCGCGGGGCGCGGGCCCTCGCCTTGGTCGGGTCCGAGGGCAAGTGCGCTCTCTGCCGCGAGCTCGGCGCCGAGCGGACGGGCCTCTACGAGAGCGCCGGCGATCTCGTCGAGAGCGCCTTCGGCGGCAGCGTGGACGTCGTCGCCGACGCCATCGGGGGCCGGATCTTCCGCCGGCTCTGGAAGCGCCTCGGCCCGGGCGGCCGCTACGCGTTGTACGGCTTCGCGGCCGCCTCCGGGGCCGCGGGCGTCTCGAAGCTGACGGCCGTGCGCGAGCTCGTGGCGATGGGGCTCTTCTCTCCCTACTCGGTCGTCCAGTCGTGCCGGACCCTGATCGGCTTCAACCTGTCGCTGCTTCCCGACCGAACCGGGCAGCTGCGGCGCGCGGCCGACGACCTCTTCGCCCTCTGGAAGCAGGGGCGCATCCGCCCGATCCTCGGGCCGCGATTTCCCTTCGAACGCCTCCCCGAGGCCCACCGCACCCTCGCCGGCCGCGGGACGACGGGCAAGGTCGTCGTCACGGTCGGCTGATACGATTTCTTC
>DATMNJ010000232.1:0-3023 GCA_035569175.1 Thermoanaerobaculia bacterium
CGAGACCGTGAAGAGCATCTCGGGCATCTCCACGGCCTGCCGCAGGTCGAACCGCTTGAAGACGGCCTCGGAAAGATCGGTCTTGACGCGCATCTCGATGGCCCGCCCGGACGGGCTGCGCTTGATCACCGTGATCTCGCGCACTTCGTTGCCGGCGATGCGCCCCGCCATCCGGCGGGCGAGCTCGCGGGCGGGCACGCGGCGCACCCACTCGGTCCACGCCGAATCGCGCTCGGCCTCGGGCCCGTCCGCCTCGAGCTCGACCCAGAGGGCGAGCACGCGGTTCCCGCTGCGCAGCCACCGCAGCCGGTCGCCGGGCCGCAGCGTGAGGGAGCCCGTCGGGGTGAAGAGCGCGCCGATGCGCCGCGCCAGGGGCACGTCCGGGTCGACCGGCAGGCCCTGCCGTCCATCGGAGGTCTTGACCCAGAGGTTGGAGCCCTCGCGCGACAGGAACTTGCCCGACCCCTCGGTCACGCCCATCAGGCGGATCGCCGTCGAGAGGAGCAGGCCCCCGTACTCCTCCTCGGAGAGCTCGCGGTCAGCGGGAGGGATCAGGTCGCCGGCAAAGCGAAAGCGCAGCAGGAACTCGTAGGCGCTGCGGGCCGACCCGGTCAGTCCGCCGACCGCCGACGGCGCCTCCGCGTAGTAGCGCTCGTCGGGCGGCGTCAGGTGCAGCACGCGCGCCTCCGTCAGGCCGAAGTCCGTGATCAGCGACGGATAAACGGCCGCCGGCGCCAGGCTCGACGGGGGCGCGCCGTGCCGGGGTACGCCGGCCAGGCCCTGCGCGGTTTCGAGGCCGGCGGCGCGAGGCGCCGCCTTCTTCGGCGTGCGGCGCCGCAGCACGTAGCCGCGCCACGCCAGGCCCCCTCGGGGCTGGCCGCCATCGCGCGGCACGGCGGCCCCGGCGATCTCCTCCGTCGGAAGCTCACTGCACGGGACCGAGACGAGGTACGGCACGGGGCCGCCGGAGAACACGTTTTCGACGTTTTCGGTGACGCCGCCGCACGTCGAGACGAAGAGCGCGTCGGCGAACTGACCCTGGAATGCAAGCACCAACCCGCGGGTGCCGTCCACGGCTGCCGTCGAGAGCGGATCCTCGAGAGAGGCGCCGCCGTACGCCTGGCACTTGGGACCCGGACAGAGGTCATACCCCTCGCTCTCGAACTGCCCGCGGTGCGCCATGGCGTAGGTGCGCGCCGCCACGGCCTGCGCCTTCAGGCCCTCGATCGCGTCGAAGCGCTTGGGCCCCATCTCGGCCGGCA
Source organism: Thermoanaerobaculia bacterium (assembly GCA_035569175.1). Taxonomy (GTDB): domain Bacteria; phylum Acidobacteriota; class Thermoanaerobaculia; order UBA5066; family Gp7-AA6; genus DAHUXD01. Next base: position 1,263 of record DATMNJ010000232.1, read on the forward strand.
CGACGCCGTAGAGGTACTCCTCGAGGTCGACGCGGTTGACGACGTTCAGGAGGCCGCGCGGGTTGACGGCGATCCGGAGGCTGCCTCGGTACGCCACGCCGTCCACGCTCACGCGCACGTCGGGAGCCGGGGCGAACACGTCCACCGGCGCAGGCAGCTCGAGCGGCGGCCCCGATCCGCCCGAGATCGCCACCGACGGCGCCGCGGCCGACGCGCGCGGCGCGCCCGGAACGACGAACCCGTCCTGGCCTCCGGCCTTCATTTTCGCGAGAAACGCGTCGGCCTCGGAGCGCGATTCGAAGGCGCCCACCAGCGCCCGGTAGAGTCCGCGGTCCGCCGAGAAGGCCACTTCGCCGGAGGTCTGGAAGGCTGCGGCGAGCTTGTCGGCGAGCTTCCTCGCCGGATCCTCCTGGGAGAACGCGCCGGCCTGGATCTGGAAGGACTGAGGGTGCGCGCCGCCGCTCGGGCGCATCGCCAACGGCCCCTGGACGAGCTCGGCACGGTCGCCGGACACGACGACCCAGACCGTTCCCGGCGTTCCGGCGACGAACTCTCCGAGATCGCTCTTCAGGCCCACCCGGTACAGCACGCCGGAGGGCGCGGCCGCGACGGGCGGCGCGACGCGCACGGCCGGAATCGGCAAGGGAGCCTCGGGCGTCGAGGGCAGGGGCGCCGGGGGCGCCGGAGCCGGCGCCGCGCACGCCACGGCCAGCGCCGCGGCGGCGAACGGAAGGCGCATCAGGGCGGGGAGGAGGCGGAACTTCAAAACCGGGACCGGATCCGGGTGCCGAGGACGTCCTTCCGGAAGTCGCCTCCACGCAACGCCACCATCAGGCACATCTCGTAGAGCCGGCTGCGCAGCCGGTAGCCGATCCGGTCCTCGAGCTTTTCGCGCTCGCCCGAACCGGATTCGATCTCGTCCTCGAAGTTGGACGTGGCGACCGTGATGCGCTTGCGGTTGTATCGCGTGTTGAGAAGGCTGTAGAGGACGTCGAGCACCCAGGGATGGGGCTTGGACGCGCCGAGCTCGTCGAGGATCAGGAATTCGGCCTCGGCATAGGGCGTCAGGACCGACTCCTTCGACATGTCCGCGTCGGGTCGAAAGGAGGTCGTGATCTTCATCAGCAGGTCCGAGAAGTCGACGTAGAGGCCGGTGACGCCCTTGGTCGCGACGAGCTCGGTGAGGATCGCACACGCCAGGTGCGTCTTTCCCCGCCCGGCGGGCCCGACGAGCAGGAGCCCCGCCTCGACGGCCGGGTAGGAGTCCACGAACTCGCGCGCGGCCGTCTTCGCTTTCGCGAGGCTCGCGTTGTTGTCCGAGAAGTTGTCGAGCGTGCAGTCCTTGTAGCGCTGCGGAATGCCCGCTGCGTCCAGGCGCGCGCGGGAGATCTCCGCGCCCCGGCAGACGCACGGATGCGCCTGCTTGCGGCCGTCCGACGAGTCGAGCACCCAGCCCGCCCCGCCGCAGATCGCGCACGTGCCCGTCGTTGCCAGCTCGGTCAGGTCCATGGGCGTCAGTTCTCCGGCAACCCGGCCTCGATGAGGATGCGCCGGCGGCGCGGGCCCTCGAGGTACGCCTTCAGATCGGCCAGGCTCGTCTCCCAGCCCGCCCCCGCCTCGCCCGAATACCGCTCGTACGCCGGACCGGCGTCGGGCACGTCCTGGGAGACCGTCACCACGCAGCCGCCCTTGCCGTCCTCGCTGAAGTCGAGCTCGAGGCGGATGCCCGACAGGGGCTCGCCGTCGCGGGGCTCGTAGGAG
>DATMNJ010000233.1:0-6756 GCA_035569175.1 Thermoanaerobaculia bacterium
GGCCGGCTGTGGCGAGCGGGCGTGCTGGGCGCCTTCTCCGGGCGCGACGACGCCCGCCAGGAGCTCGGCGCCGTCGTGCTCGAGGCCTCGACCCCGGAGCAGAAGCGGCTGGCGGTCGGAATCTGGCGCTGGCTCGGGCCACGGCCGGGCGCGCCATGACGGAGGGCCGTCCCTCTAGGGGTCGTTGATCTCGAAGACGCTCCAGCGCGGGATCCAGCGCCCGCCGCGCCGGATCGCGCTCTGTGAGTGGAAGAGGAGCCGGATCTTCGAGAGCGGCCGGATGGAGGCGCCCGTCGGCTCCGACCCTTTTCCGCCGAAGTCGTACAGGCGCGACTGCATCGTCCGGAAGTACGCGGCCGTCGGGACGAGTCCGTCGGGCCCCGCGGAGAGATAGGGCGGCTTTCCGATGTACGACGCATACTCGTTCAGGCGTGGGACGAGATCGGTCGCGACGATCCAGCGGGCGCGGTGGCGGCGGGCGATCGCCAGCGCCTCCTCCTCCGACTCGGCGAGGAAGAAGCGGACGGAGTCGAGGAATCCGTATCCGAAGTTGTTCGCCACCACGGGCTCCTCGGCCTCGTAGAGGAGGAAGTGGCCGAGCGACCAGGGCGCCATGACCGACGAGGCAAGGGAAAGCGCTGCCGGAAAGGGCGGGGGGCCGAGCAGGCCCGCGTCGTAGGCTCCGACCGGGTGCGGCAGCTCCGCCCGCATCCTTCCGAGCGTCGCGAAGAGGTCCGAGCCCGGGGAGAAGACGGTCGCCAGCTCCTCTTTCAGACCCGGTCCCATCGGGAGGGCCAGGGCGATGCCGAAGACCGTCGCGAGGACGGGCCGCCGGATCCGTGGCGCGACCGTCCGCACGGTCTCGATGAGGGCGAGGGCCGCCAGGGGCGCCGCGTAGTAGACGTTGAGGCGCTGCGAAATCGCGAGAAAGAGCGTGACGGTTCCCCAGACCGCGAGCGCCGCGTGCACGCCCGGGCGCAGGCCGCGCCGGGCCCGGACGGCCCACGCGGCGACGGCGACGGGAGCGAGGAAGAAGCCGAGGGACAGCTGCTTGACCGCCAGCATCGGGCCGTCCGCGAACAGGGGACGGGTTTCGAAGATGCCCTTCAGCCAGTCTTTCGGATACGAGACGTAGCCGTTCGCGCCGGCGATCTCGCGCGTCGTCCCGGCGACGTAGCCGACGCCGTTGACGAGGCCGGCGAAGAGGCTCCTCGCAAACGGCAGCGTCGCGGCGGCCGCCAGCGCCACGAGGGCGAGCCCCGTCGAGAGCTCCCGGGGCGCGAGCTGGCGCCGCGACGCCCGGACCGCGAGGCCGATGGCCGCGGTCCCGCCGAGGAGGGCGGCGAGAAAGAGCGGCTGGAAGTACCCGAACGAGACGTACGTCAGCGGCGGCGAGAACCAGCCGAGCCACGCCGCGGTCGCGGCGGCGGTCACGGCGGCCGGAAGCCCGAGGGTCCAGGCGGCCGCGCGGAGGGTCGAACGGCCGGCGAGGCCCGTCTCGAGGACGAGCGCGAGGGCGAAAACGGCGCCCCAGCAGATCGCTCCCTGCCAGGTCAGGACCGCGAGCGCCAGCGCGGCGCCGGCCGAAGCTTCCCGCGCCGCGTTGCCGGGGGAGGCCGGCTCCTCGCGGCTGCGCAGGAAGAGGACGAGAGCGAGCAGGCCGCAGAAGGATTCGGCCGTGTGCTGGTCGGTGTGCGCGTACTGCGACCAGAGGATGTGACCCGGGCAGACCGCCAGAAAAAGCGCGGCCGCGACGCCGGCCGCCGGTCCGTAGACGCGGCGCGCGAGGAGGCCGGCGAGAGCGATGGCGCCCGCCGCGAACGCGACCGGGACCCATGCCGCGCCGCGCTCGATGGCGTCGGCCGGGGCCGCGGCGCCGTGCGAGAGGCGCGCGGGCAGGGCGAGGGCAAGGTCGAAGAGGGGGGGCCAGATCGCGACGCCGCCGGCCGGAAAGTTCATGAGCGGGTCGAAGAGGATCGTCCGCGGAAAATGTGCGGCGGCGAAGCGCGCGCGCCGCAGGTGGTAGGCAGAGTCCGAGTCGAGCGGGTGCACGCGCGGTCCGGCGTCCGCCTGCTCGCGCGTGTGGAGACGCAGCGCGGTCCCGAGCAGGATCGCCACGGCGACCCCGAGCACGAACGCGAGCCGCCCCGACCGCATCCGTTCCATTATGCGGGATCCTCACCCGGCTCCCGGCACTCGCCGCTCGGGCCGGCGCGCCTCTTCGCTTATCATTGCTCCAGACCGTGAAGCTCTCCGTCCTGATCCCCGTCTACAACGAGGCCCGCACGATCGACGAGATCCTCCGGCTCGTCGCGCGGGAGGGGACCGAAAAGGAAATCGTCGTCGTCGACGACGGGTCGACGGACGGCACCCGCGAAAGGCTCGCGGCCTGGGACGGGAAAGAAGGCGTCCGGGTGATCCTTCACGAGAGGAACATGGGCAAGGGCCGGGCGGTGCGCACCGCCATGGATTCGGCGCGCGGCGACATCCTGATCATCCAGGACGCGGACCTCGAGTACGACCCGGCCGAGTACCCGCGCCTGCTCGCGCCGATCGAGGCCGGCCGCGCCGACGTCGTCTTCGGATCGCGGTTCGCCGGCAGCGCCGAGCACCGCGTCCAGAACTTCTGGCACCAGTCGGGCAACCGCCTCCTGACGCTGATCTCCAACGTGGTCACTGGGCTGAACCTCTCCGACATGGCCACCTGTTACAAGGCCTTTCACCGCCGCGTCGTGCCGTCGCTGGCGCTCGAATCGAAGGGCTTCGGCATCGACGCGGAGATCACGGCGAAGGTCGCGCGGGGAGGCTTCCGCGTTTTCGAGGTTCCCGTCTCCTACTTCGGGAGGTCACGCGCCGAGGGCAAGAAGATCCGCCTGAAAGACGGCTTTTCGGCGCTCTCGGCCCTCGCCCGCTACGCATTCGGCACGGGCCCGAAGCATTGAGCCGGCGCGCGGCCGCTGCGGCGGCCCTCGGCCTGACGGCCCTGGCCCTGCTCGCCGTGCGCGGGCACACGCGGCGCGACGCGCTTTCGGCCGACGAGCCGATCCACATTCTCTCCGGCTACCTCGAGGTCTTCGGGCGCACGGCGATCGTCAACATCGAGCACCCGCCGCTGATGAAGGCGCTCGCCGGGTTCGGACTGACCACGCTCGGCCTGCCGCCTCCGCCCGCGCACATCCCGCTCGGCCAGCAGTTCACCCCCTTCGGCCACGTCTTCCTGTTCGAAAATCGCGTGTCGGCCGACGCCATCGCGGCGGCCGCGCGGGCCCCGTTTCTCGCGGTCTTCGCCGCGCTGCTGCTGCTGGTCTTTTTCGCGGCCCGTTCCCGCCATGGCGAGGGCGCCGCACTCTTCGCCCTGTCCCTGTGCGCGCTCGACCCGAATCTCGTGGCCCATGCCGGCGTCGTTCACACCGATCTCGGCGCGGCCCTGGCGTTTCTCGCCACGGTCCTGGCGTGGGACGGTGCGTGGCGTCGGCCCTCGGCCGGACGCGTGGCGGCAGCCGGCGCGGTGCTCGGCCTCGCCCTCGTGACGAAGTTCTCCTGCATCTACCTGGTTCCCATTCTTCTGTTGCAGGCGCTGGTCGGCAGCCGCGGGCAAGACCGTCCCGGCCGGGCAGCCGCGCGCTCGCTTGCGGCGTGGGCCGGCGCTCTGGTGGTCGCCGTCGCCGTCGTCCTGGGCGTCTACGCGGCCGTGACCTCGCGCATGGACCGCGGGGAGCAGCGCCAGGTCATTCACGAGATGGTCGCCGGCCGAGGAGCCCCGCGCCTCTCGGCCGCGATCGAGGGGCTGGTGGACGTGTCGCCGCCCCTGGCCCATTACGTCGGCGGCCTCGCGGCGGTCGCCCGCCAGAACGCGGTCGGCGGGGGCGTCAACTTTCTCGCGGGGCGGGTCTCGGCCGAGGGGTTTCCGTTCTATTTCTTCGCGGCGTTCCTGGCGAAGAGCTCGATCGCCTTCCTCCTCGTGACGGCCCTGCTCGGCGTCGGCCTGATCGTCGGCGGCAGGCCGGCGCGCGAGGACGGCGCGCTCTTTCTCCTTCCGGCCGGCGTCCTCTTCCTGGCCTCGATCGGCACGACCTACAACATCGGCATCCGGCACCTGCTCCCGGTGTACCCGCTGATCGCGATGGCCGCGGCGGGCCTGTTCGACCGCGTTCGCCGGGCGACCGTCCCGCTCGCGCGGCCGGCGTTGCTCGCGCTCTGCGCGCTTCCGGTCGTCGCGGCGGGGGAGCTCGCGCGCATTCACCCGTACGAGCTCTCGTACTTCAACCCCTTCGCCGGCGGCCCCGAAAAGGGCCGGGCACTGCTCTCCGACTCGAACGTGGACTGGGGTCTCGATCTCGCGCGCCTCGGCGACGAGCTCGAGCGCCGCGGCGTCTCGAACCCGACCGTCGTCTACTTCGGCGGCGACGACGTCGCATACCGGACGGGCGTCGCCGACTTCGCCGCCGAGCCGGTCGTGCGAGGCCGGCTCGTCGCGATTTCGGCGTTTCACCTGGCCCTCGGACCCGAGTACTACCGGTACCATGGCGCGATGGACGTGGCCCGATCCCTCGAAGCCCTGCGCGAGGATCTTGCCGCGCGGGGACGCCCCGCCGGCCGCGTGGGCTATTCGATCTATCTGTTCGAGCTGCCCGAGGGAGGGGGACCTCCGTGAGGCTGTCCGTCGTGATGCCGGTCTACAACGAGGCGAAGACGATCCGCGAGATCGTGCGCCGTGTGCTCGACGTGCCGATCGAGAAGGAGCTCCTGATCGTGGACGACGGGTCGACCGACGGGACGCGCGAGATCCTGCGGGAGCTCGACGGCCAGGAGGGCATCCGCGTCTTCCTGCAGCCGGTCAACCAGGGCAAGGGCGCGGCGGTCTCGGTGGGCTTTCGCCACGCCGAGGGCGACGTCGTCGTCGTCCAGGATGCGGACCTCGAATACGACCCGAACGAATACGCGAAGCTCCTCGCCCCGATCTCGGAGGGCCACGCGGACGTCGTCTACGGCTCGCGCTTTCTCGGCGGCGGCGCGCGGCGGGTCCTCTACTTCTGGCACACGGTCGGGAACCGGCTGTTGACGCTGGCGTCGAACATGTTCACGAACCTGAACCTGACCGACATGGAGACCTGTTACAAGATGTTCCGCCGCGAGGTCGTCCAGTCGATCACGATCGAGTCGCGGCGCTTCGGGATCGAGCCGGAGATCACGGCCAAGGTCGCGCGGCGGGGGTACCGGATCTTCGAGGTGCCGATCTCGTACTACGGACGCACCTACGAAGAGGGCAAGAAGATCGGCCTGAAGGACGCGTTCTCCGCACTCTGGACGATCCTGCGCCACTCCCTGCGCGAGGCCGAGGACCCCCGGAACGTCGGCCACGTCACGCTGGCCCGGATGGGTCGGCTGGAGCCGTACAACCGCTGGCTCGCCGACCGCTTCCGCGCCGCGCTGGGCGCGCGCGTGCTCGAGATCGGCGCCGGGTTCGGCAACATGACTCGGCAGTTCACCGACCGGGAGCTCGTCGTCGCGTCGGACCTGGATCCCGTCGCCCTGGAGTACCTGCGCGGCACGTTTCGTGGCGAGGCGCGCGTGCGCGTCGCCTCGTACCGCTTCCCCCTCGACGAGGTGGAGCGCCAGGAGATCCGTTCCCTCCGCCTCGACACCGTCGTCTGCCTGAACGTGCTCGAGCACATCGAGAACGACGCGGCGACGCTCGCGGATTTTCACGCGGTGTTGCCCCCGGGCGGGCGGCTCGTCCTCATCGTTCCGGCGCTCTCCCGCCTCTACGGGACGCTCGACGAGCACCTGCACCACTTTCGCCGCTACGAGAAGGCGGAGCTCGAGTCGAAGGTGCGCGACGCGGGGTTCGCGCTCGAGGACTGCCGCTTCCTGAACCGGCCCGGCATCCTCGGCTGGTACATCAACGGCAAGATCCTGCGCCGGCGCGTGCTTCCGTCCGGACAGCTCGCGGCCTTCCGCCTGCTGCTCCCGCTGCTGCGGCGCGAGGAGAAGAGCCCTCCGTCTTCCGGGATGTCGCTGCTCGCGATCGCCCGCAAGGACTAGTCGGCCTTCTCGCTGCGCCGAGTCCAGACGGTGAGAACGCCGTCGGGTTGGCGCACCAGCTCCTTCAACGCTCCCCGCTCTCCGAGCGGGCCCATCAACGCGGGTCGCGAGTAAGCGGGGGGCAGAAGGAGGAAGAGGCGGGAGGCTGCCGGAGTCTCGTCCGCGGCACGGACAGCGCCACGCACGTCCTCCTGCGTCAGCGGCCACGCCACGAACCACCCCGGATGGGGGGCATCGCCCGCCGGCAGCGGCACGACGCGCGCTGCGAGCAGGCCCCGATCCGCCGCGAGAAGCGCAGGCAGGTAGAAGCCGGGCCCGGCGAGGACCGTGTCGCCCGGCCGCGCCAGTCGCGCGAGGCTCGCGACCGCCGAGGCGGGGGTGGAACGCGGGTGGGGGGCCGCCGCGACGAAGGCCGTCGTCCCCAGTCCGAGGGCCGCGGCCAGCGTGGCTGCGCCGGCAAGCGCGCGGCGGTGCGGCGCGGCCCGCGCGACGGCCCACATCCAGACCGGCAGGACCGCCATCTCGCAGCGGCCCGCGAATGCGACGGGGCGCCACAGAGAGACGACGAGCGCGAGCGCGAGCACGATGATCCGGGTTCGCATGGGCGGGAACATCGCATATCGGCGAGTCCCCGTCTGTGACATCGATCCTTCGCAGCCGAGCGGAGTTTGCCGAGCGGAGCGCGCACGGAATCTGGTCGGCGCGATCCCA
>DATMNJ010000234.1:0-11076 GCA_035569175.1 Thermoanaerobaculia bacterium
CTTCCCGTCAACGGTGTCTCCTGGGAGGACCTCGGCCGGCCCGGCCGGATCCTCGAGGCGCGCCGGCGCGTCGGGCTCCGGCCTCCGGAGGCCGACGCCAGGCGGTACCGGGGCCCCGAGCATCGGCCCCGCTGAGGCCGAAAGCCTACTTTTCCCGGGCGCGCGCGGGCTTCGCCGAGGAGACGCCGATCGCGGCACTGGCCGCCGAGAGCAGGGCGAGACCGGCACAGCCGATCGACACGACGCGGAAGGCGCCGTTGAGCGCCGTCTTGACGGCCTCCCGGACGGCCTCGGCTTCGGCCGCGGACGCTCCAGCGGGTGGCTTCGCGGCGCCGAGCTTGGCGCGCTCGGGGGCCATGAGCCGGCGGGTTTGCGCCGAGACGCGGGCTGTGTCGAGGCCCCGATCGAGCGCTCGGTTGAAGCTCGAAGCCGCGAGGATGCCGAAGGCCGCGACCGCGAGTAGCCCGGCCACGCGCGCCACCGCGTTGCTGATGCCGGACGCGGCCCCCTGGTCCTTGCTCGGGACGCCGTTCAAAACCGTCGCGGTCAGAGGAGCGACGGTGATGGCCATGCCGAGGCCGAGGACCGAAAGCGCGGGCAGCATGGTCGCGGCGTAAGACCCGGATGGGGGAAGAAACCCCAGCAGGAGAAATCCGGCTCCGGAGACGAGAGGGCCCACCGTCAAAGGCAGGCGGGGTCCAAACCTGTCGGCCACGGCGCCGGCCGGCCGGGACAGTGCCGCGATGATGAGGACGAGCGGCAGGATCGCCGCTCCCGCCTGGGCCGGCGTGTAACCGCGCGCCTGGATCAGGACGAACGGAATGAAGAAAAAGGTCGCGGCGAGCGCTCCGTAGAGAAAGAACGTCAGCAGGTTCGCGGAGGTGAAGGTTCGGTTGCGAAAGAGCCGGAGCGGCACCATCGGGTGGCGCGTGCGGTGTTCGACTGCGGCCAGCGCGCCGAGGCCGGCCAGGCCCAGGGCGATGGAGCCCCAGCCGCGCGGGTTCGTCCAGCCCAGCGCCGGACCCTCGATGAGGCCATAGACGATCGCGCCGAAACCGAACGTCGCCAGGCCCGCTCCGGCGAGGTCGAGCGGGCCGCCCGCGGGGTTGCGGGACTCGGAAATCTTGCGCAGGGCGATCCAGAGGACGACCGCGGCGATCGGGAGGTTGACGAGGAAGACGGCACGCCAGGACACGGCCTGCACCAGCCACCCGCCCAGGGCTGGCCCGATCGCGCCGGCGATGCCCGTCAGGGCCGCCCAGCTGCCGACCGCGCGGCCGCGTTCCCCCGGCGTGAAGGCCGCCCCGAGCAGCGCCAGGCTCGACGGGACGAGGAGCGCGCCGCCGATGCCCTGCGCCGCCCGCGCCGCGATGAGGGTGAGCGTGTTCGGAGCGAGACCGCACGCGAGCGAGGCGCCGGCGAAGGCGAAGGTCCCGATCGAGAAGACCTTCCGCCGGCCGAACCGGTCGGCCAGCGAACCGCCGACGAGCACGAGGGAGGCGAGAAAGAGCTGATATGCCTCGACGATCCATTGCGCGCTCGCGGCCGTCGTGCCGAAGTCTTCCTGGAGGACGGGCAGCGCGACGCTCACGACCGATCCGTCGATGAACGCCATGCTCGATCCGAGGATCGACGCCGCGAGCACCCACCGGCCGGTTGGGGAAAAGGACGTCTTGGTCATGGACGGGCGGTGGGAGGCTCGGCTCTGGGTGCGACTAGGGCCGCTCGAGGGCCGCGCGATCCCACCCGCCGAGGTTCGCCGCCGCTTCGTAGGTCGCCTGGAGGAACGCGAGAAGGACGTCGTCGGGCGACGCCGACATTCTCACCGCGTCGTACGGGAGCACCCATTCCCGGAAGGCGGGGCTGTAGAACGCGGCGCCCGGTTCGACGCGCGCGTCGGCGAAGCCGGCCGGTTCCGGATACGCGTACGAATAGAACGCCGGGTACGCGATGGCCCCGCCCCCCGGCCAGAACCCACAGCTGCTGACTTCGTGCGAGTATGCGTCGCGCGTCACGCGGTCGGGGAGGCCCGGAATGCCGCCCGGGTGCTCCGGGGCGACGCGTCCGGAGAACCGCGTCACGGCCAGGTCGGGGGCTCCCCAGAAAAAATGGACCGGGCTGCACTTGCCGATGAAGCGGGCTCGAAAGCGCTTGAAGACACGATCCGATTGGAGGAGCACCCGCCAGAACCGGTTGGCGTAGTCCGGGTCGTACGAGGCGTGCCGCTTGTCCTCGTCGAAGGCAATGGGGTCCGCGACCTCGTTCGGTTTGCGGGCGATCCGCACGTCGAGGCCGAGCCATGCCAGCTCGCTCCAGAGCTGGGCATAGAACGACGCGACGGATTGCGGCCGCAACGGGACGGCCGCGGTCCCGCCCTCGGCCGTGCGGATCAGCAGCCGGTGATCGATGAAGTCGAAGTCGATCTCGAAGACCCGCGACCCGTACGGAATGGGCGACGTCGTAAGGCCACGGGCCGTCACGTAGAGCGTGTCGCCCCAGCAGTGATTGAGGTGCGGGCCCTGCGCGTGCCGGATCTTTCCGACGATCTGCGTCCAGAGGTGGAGCGTGGCGCACGTGTCGCTCCACTTTTCCAGCGGCAGGCTCGGCCACGACTCGGCGGCGGGGATGGGAGGGGAGGTCCGGTCGGCCATGCAAAGAGGCTACACCTGCAATCGGGACGCCAGCGCCGCGACTTGCGGCAGGTTCGGCTATGCTCCCGATCGACCGTGACCGCTCCCGCGTCCAGCTCTCCGGGCCTCATCCTCCGCGCCGTGGCCTTCGCGGAAAAGAAACACCGCGGCCAGCCGCGCCGCGACAAGGACAAGTCCCCCTACATCCACCACCCGATCGCGGCCGCCAACATTCTCGCCAACGAAGGCGGCGTCGACGACCCGGTCGTCCTCGCGGCGGCTCTCCTGCACGACACGATCGAGGACACCAGCGCGACGCCCGAGGAATTGCGGGAGCTCTTCGGCGAAGAGGTCGCCGCGATCGTCCTCGAGGTCACCGACGACATGTCGCTCGGCAAGGCCGAGCGCAAGCGCCTCCAGATCGAGCACGCCGCGGGGATCTCCCGCAAGGCCAAGCTCGTCAAGCTGGCCGACAAGACCGCGAACCTCCGCGACATGGTGGACATTCCGCCCGCCGACTGGAACCTCGAGCGCCGCCGTGAGTACTTCGACTGGGCCAAACGGGTCATCGACGAGATCCGCGGCACCAACGCCCGCCTCGAAGCCGTCTTCGACGCCGCCTACGCGCGCAAGCCCGCGGGCTAGAGCCGCGGACTGGATCGGAAAGGGGACCCTCCAGGACCCGAAGGACCGAGCCGGCCCGATTCGCCGGAACTCGGTCAGAATGGACCCATGCCGACGACACCACCTCCCGCCTTCGCCTCGCTGTCCCTGGACCCGCGCCTGCTTTCCGCGCTGACGGCCCTCGGCTACGAGGAGCCCACTCCCATCCAGATGCAGGCGATCCCGCCCCTGCTCGAGGGACGCGACGTGCTGGCCCAGGCGGCGACCGGGACGGGGAAGACGGCCGCCTTCGCGCTGCCGATCCTTCACGCGATCGCGGCCGTCCCCGGAAAGGGCGCCCCTCTCGCGCTGATCCTGGTCCCGACGCGGGAGCTCGCCATGCAGCTGGCCGAGGCCGTCTTCCGCTATGGCAAGAACGTCGGCGTGCGGGTGCTGCCGGTCTACGGCGGAGCGTCGATGGATTCGCAGCTGCGGGCGCTCCACCGCGGCGTGGACGTCGTCGTCGCGACGCCCGGCCGGGCGCTCGATCACGTCAACCGCAAGACGCTCCGGCTCGACGCGCTGCGCACGCTGGTCCTCGACGAAGCCGACGAGATGCTCGACATGGGGTTTGCGGAGGACCTCGAGGCGATCCTGGCGGCGACGCCGTCAGAGCGGCAGACGGCGCTCTTCTCGGCCACCCTTCCACCGCGGATCGTGACGATCGCGTCCAAGCACCTGAAGCATCCGGTCCGGATCGCCATCGCGCGCGAGACGACGGCCGCCGGGAAGATGCCGAAGGTTCGTCAGACGGCGTACGTCGTGGCGCGCGGGCACAAGCGCGCGGCCCTCGGCCGGGTGCTGGACATGGAGTCCCCGACGGCGGCGCTGGTCTTCTGCCGGACGCGGCTCGAGGTGGACGACCTGACGGAGGCCCTCAAGGGCCGCGGACTGCGCGTCGAGTCGCTGCACGGGGGCATCTCGCAATCCGAACGCGACCGCGTGATGAAGAAGCTGAGGTCGGGAACTCTCGAGCTCGTCGTCGCGACCGACGTCGCCGCGCGGGGTCTCGACATCGGCCACCTCTCGCACGTCGTCAACTACGACGTGCCGTCGTCTCCGGACGTCTACGTCCACCGGATCGGCCGGACCGGGCGTGCCGGGCGCGAGGGCGTCGCGATCACGCTCGCCGAGCCGCGCGAGCACTGGCAACTCAAGAACATCGAGCGGGCGATCAAGCAGAAGATCGAGATCGGCAGCGTTCCGACCGTCGCGGACCTGCGGGCGAAGCGCCTCGAGCTGACGCGCGCGTCGCTGCGCGAGTCGCTGCTCGCCGGCGGGTTCGACGCTTACCGCGTCGTCGTGGAATCGCTCGCCGAGGAGTTCGACCCGCTCGACGTGGCCGCCGCGGCGGTGAAGATGGCGGATCCGTCCGCGGCGGGCTCCGGCTCGGAAGGCGAGGAGCACGAGATCCCCGCCGTCGCGGCGCCGCCCCAGGCTCGGGGAGCCGGGAGCGGATTCAAGTCGAAGTCGCGCGGCGAGAACCTGGCGAGCGTCTTCATCGGCTCGGGCCGGGCCGACGGCGTCAAGCCCGGCGACCTCGTCGGCCTGATCGCCAAGGTCGCGAAGGTCCCTCCCCGCGAGGTCGGCTCGATCCAGATCTCGGAGCGCTTTTCGCTCGTCGAGGTGCCCGAGGCGATCGCCGAAGACGTCATTCGCGCCCTCCGCACGTCCGGCGTGCGCGGCAAAAAGGTGACGGTCAGGCGGGACAAGGACCGCTGAAGATTCCCTCCCCCGAAGGGGAGGGCCGGGCTGGTCTTCCGGCCCGACATACAATGCGCCGCTCAAACGATTCGGAACGCCTTTGTTTCGAATATGAGGAGGATTCATGAAGACCCGTACCACTCTCGCGGCCCTGGCTCTCTTTGCGTCCGTCGTCGGTCTCGCGTTCGCCGCGGATGCGAACATGGGCACCTGGAAACTGAACGAGTCCAAGTCGAAGATCGCGGCCGGTTCGCCGAAGAACACCACCGTCGTCTACGCCCCGGCGGGTGACAGCATCAAGGTGACCGTCGACGGCGTCCTCGGAGACGGCAAGCCGTCGCACAACGAGTGGACCGGCAAGTTCGACGGCAAGGACTACCCGATCGTCGGCGACCCGAACGCCGACTCGCGCGCGTACACGAAGGTCGACGACAACACGATGACCCTCACCAACAAGAAGGCCGGCAAGGTCACCGTGACCGGCAAGATCGTCCTCGCCGCCGATGGCAAGAGCCGCGTGTTGACCACGAGCGGAGCCGACGCGTCCGGCAAGATGATCACCAGCACGTTCGCTTACGACAAGCAGTAGTTCCCGCGGCAGCGCCCCCGCCTTTCCCTCTCCCGCCGGGAGAGGGCAGGGGTTAGGGGCGCTTTTCTTTTTCCCGGTTCGGTTTCGGCCCGCCTGGACGTCCCGCGGCCGCTCGTGGTCTGATCCTTCAAACCCCGGCTGGACAGGAGAGCGCAATGAAGAAGACGTGGATCTGGTTTTCGGCCGTCGCGGTGTTCGTCGCGACCTCGGTTGCGGCGCAGGTCACGGCGATTCGTGCCGGACAGCTCGTCGATCCGGCCTCGGGGACGACGGCCCGCGATCAGGTCATCCTCATCGAGGCCGGAAAGATCACCGCGGTCGGGCCGGGGTTGGCGATTCCGGCGGGCGCCACGGTCGTGGACCTGTCGAAGAGGACCGTGCTGCCGGGATTCTTCGACGTCCACACCCACCTCTGCCTGAACCTCAAGACGCAGGGCGGCGTCGGTCTCCAGGAGCTTCTCCGGTCGTTGCTCGCGGCGACGGCCATCGAGACGACCGCGTACCGCTCGATCGAAGGCGTGGCGAACGCGCGCGACATGCTGCGATCGGGGTTCACGACCGTGCGCGACGTGGGCAACGCGGGCAACTACGCGGACACGGCACTGCGCCGGGCGATCGAGGACGGCCTGGTGCCGGGGCCGACGGTCGTCAACGCGGGCAGGATCATCGCGCCGTATGGCGGGCAGTACCACGGGATCCCGCCGGAGCGAGCGGACATCACCCTGCCCGAGTACCTCTACGCCGACACGGCGGACGAGATGCGCAAGGCCGTCCGCGAGAACATCGCGTTCGGGGCCAAGGTGATCAAGATCGTCGTGGACGATCAGCCGTATCTCTACTCCGTCGAGGACGTGCGCACGATCGTGAAGGAGGCGGCAACCGGAGGCCTCAAGGTCGCGGCGCACTGCGCGACCGATGCGGGCTCCCGGATCGCAGCCGAGGGCGGCGTGGCGTCGGTCGAGCATGCGTACCGCGCCACGACGCCGACGCTCGAGCTCATGAAGGCGAAGGGCGTCTTTCTCGTCGGCACCGACTTTACGACGGTGGCGTCGCACGAGATGGGCATGGACGAGTACCATCCATGGGTCGTGGATCGGTTGAAGCGCGCCTACCAGGTCGGCACGCCCGTCGCGTTCGGCACGGACGTCTGCTTCGTCAAAGAGGGGGAGACGCGGGGCACGCTCTCGATCGAGTTCATCACGAGCTTCGTCGAGGCGGGCGTGGCGCCGAAGCAAATTCTCCAGGCGATGACGGTCAATGCGGCGCGCCTGATGGGGATGGAGAAGGTGCGTGGCGCGATCGCGCCGGGATTCGCGGCCGACATCGTTGCGACGTCCGAAAATCCGCTCGAGAAGATCGACACGGTGCGGCACGTAACCTTCGTCATGAAGGGTGGGCAGGTGATTCGCAACGACTAGCACCTCGGCGGTGCAGCCCCTCACCCCAATCCTTTCCCCCTGCGGGGGGAGAGGGAGGCGGCGAGCGGCAGGAAGGGCTAAGCATCGGCCGCTTCGGGACTCTCGACGCTATTCCGACTCCTCGTCGTTCTCGGCGTCCTCCCGGGTGCGCTCGCTGATGATTCCCGAGTCCGAGGGACTCGAGCCGCCGCTTGTCGAACCGACGCCGCCGAAACCGCTCCCCGTGTGGACGCCGCCGCCCGCCGGCTGGTTGGGATAGCCGCGGTAGCCGTGCTTGCGGTGCTTGCGCTCGCCCTCGGGTTCGGTCTTCGGCGTCCGGAGGGGGTCCTCGTTCGAGGACGTTTTCTTGTTGGTCACTTTTACCCCCTTTCACGCCACTGAACCTGCAAACTTCGGGCCGCGATTGGCTCTAACAGGATTCTCGCCTCGGATCCGCCAGGGGCGTTTCGAACATTCCGGGCCGCTTCGCGTTGTGTCCTGATGGGAGGATCTTGCAATGCGTGACTCTTCGATGGCGCGGGCGCTGGGCGCCGCGGCCCTGGCGGTCGGGATCGCCGGCGTCGCCGCCCCCATGGACGCTGAGCAGGCTCAGGCCGCCAGGCCGGAGAAAGCCGCGACCGAGAGGCAGGAGCCCTCGACGCTGGCGATTTCCATCCCGTGGCAGTGGCTGGCGTCGAGCGGCGGGACGATGAACTTTCAGTGTGAAGCCAACCGGCCGGCCAACGACGAAGGCGTCAAGATGATCGAAGCGCTCGGTCGGGCGGGCCGGAAGGGGCATTTCACCGGCAAGGGTGACGACGGCGGGACCTTTACGGGAACGCGCAACGACGACGACTTCACGTTCGAGGCGACCAGCAAGGACGGCTCGAAGTTCGTCATGCAGATGCCCTGGCTTGCCGCCCGGTGCATGTTCGGCGGAGCGAAGCTCGCGGGCGCGCCGTCGGTCGAGTTGCGGGCGAAAGACGTCGGCGGCCGCGTGCGGCTCGAGGTGGCCGGCGCAAAGAAGGGCGTTGCCGTCGAGGTGAAGTAGGACACGGCGTCAGGGCGCGGCGCCGCCGGCCCGGAGTTTCTTGAGCTGCTCGATGCCGTTGCCGTTCTCCGGATTCAGGGTGATCGACTTCTCGTAGCTGACGATCGCCTTCTCGCGCTGGCCGTCGTCGGCATAGGCCTCGGCGAGGCTGTCGTAGACGTTCCAGGACGTCGGAAAGTCCGCGGCGTTCATCTCGAAGACGGCGACGGCGTCCTTCGTCCGCTTTTTTTCGAGAAGGCCGTAGCCGACGCGATTGACCTGCTGCTGCGTGAGTGTGGTCGCTCCGGCCTGGGTCCGGTGAGCGCGGTAGTCGGCGATGGCGGCGTCGCCGCGGGCGAGCACGTCCTTGAGGAACGTCCGGGCCGGAGAGTCCCACCGCTCGTAGGCGAGCCACGCGAACGCGGGCTGCTGGCCGCCCACGGCGGCCTGGACGATGTCGGGAATGATGCCGTGGCCATCCTCACCGTTGGTGAACACGACGGCCCCGAAGCGCTGGCGCGGATAGCCGACGACCTCACAGTGAAAATTTCCGTTGTCTCCCCAGTGCCAGATCGATAGCCCGTCCGCCGTTTCCTGCAGCCCCCAGCCGAGTCCCCACGCGAGCTCTTTGGAGAGTCGGCCGGTCGACTTTCTGTCGATGCAGTTGGTGGTGCAGCCCTCGTCCAGCCGGATCTGCGGCCGGAACATCTCTTCGCGAACCTTCCGCTTGAGCCCCGTGCCGTCGAGAACGGCGATGAGGAAGCGCGCGTAGTCCTGCGTCGTCGTCTGCAGGGTCGCCGCCGAGAGCGCCTCGGCCGGCCGGTTCATGCCCTGCGGCTCGCCGAGGCCATCGTGGCCGGTGGCCTTGCGGCTCTCGAAGCGGTCTTCCCAGCTGTAGGCGGAGGACTTCATCTGGAGCGGCACGAACACGAGCCGCTTCATCACCGCGCCGAGCGTCTGGCCGGTCACGTGCTCGACGGCTTTCTGGAGATACACGAAGCCCTCGCCGGAGTAGCTGAACTTCTCGCCCGGCGTGAAGGCGATCGTGAGGTCGCGGCCCTCGCGCCAGTTGGGAAAGCCCGTCGTGTGCGACAGCACGTGGCGCGGCGTGATCAGGGCGAGCCTCGGGTCGTCGGAGTAATCGCCCGGAAGGTACTTCACGATGGGCGTGTCGAGCTTGATGATGCCGGCGTCGACGAGCTTCAAGACGGCGTACGCGAAGACGGGCTTCGAGAGGGAGCCCGCTTCGAAGATCGTGTCCTCGTCGATCGGCGCGCCGGTCTTTGCGTCCTTGACGCCGTAGTCGTGGCGCCAGAGGACGCGGCCGTCCTTGACGACCGCGAGCGACACGCCGGGCACGTCGCCATCCTTCATGAGCCGGGGGATGACGCGGTCGAGCGTCGAGGAGAGCTGGCTCCTCGAGACGGCCGTCTTGAGGGGCTCGCTCTGTGCGGCGAGGCCGAGAGCGCTCCCGAAGACCGTGGCGGCACAGAGCCCGAACCTGGCGGCGAATCTCATGCGGTTAGGTACGCCCGCGGCGCGGCCGGGTTTCTCTCGCGAAGGACGAAAAGGGCCGACCCGCGCGAAGGCTACCCGCCGGAATGGGCCTTATAGGCCATGTACGCGAAGATGACGATCACGAGAAGAAGAATGAACCGCCCCACGGCCATCAGGCGGGTGTTCGCGACGGGCCGGGTCCCCTTTGCCTTGAAGCCGGTGATGGCGGCGATGGCCGCGACGAGGACCGCGAGGCCGAGCCAGGTGATCCATTGCATGGGCGGATCATGCCATGCGGGGAGGCAGCGTCGCGAGCGACGCGTCAGCCCCGATTGACGTCGATCGTCTCCTTCTTCCCGCTGTTGGCCACGGCCACCATGATTCCGAGGCCCAGAGCGGCGAGAAGCCCGACACCGAGCCAGAACGGCGGGATCGAGGCGGGGATCCCGGTCTTCCACAGAGTCAGGAGTGCCGCGCCGATGAGCAACACGTAGCCGAGCAGGTAGAGCCCCATCCACTTCATGAAAGTCTCCTTGTCGCGCGAGGCGTCGCGCGGCCCCGGCCCTCCGAAGAAGCCGGAGCCGCGGTCTTCTCGAGATTCATCGTGAGCTGGAAGCTCCCGCGAGCTCGACATCCAGGGAGCGCGCGCTCTCGAACCGTTCCTGCACGTCTTTCCAATTGAACACGTTCCAGATCGCCTCGAGGTACTCGGCCTTGCGATTCTGGTACTGGAGATAGAAGGCGTGCTCCCACGCGTCGAGAACGAGCAGCGGGATGCCGGCCTGGCTCAGGTTGGACTGGTGATCGTAAATCTGGGTCGTGAGAAGGCGCTTACCGACGGGCTCCCACACGAGCGCGCCCCACCCGGACCCCATGATGCTGGCGGCGACTTCCGTCAGCTGCTTCTTGAACCGGTCGAAGCTGCCGAAGTCCTCGGTGATCGCATGCGCCAGGTCGCCGGACGGTTTCCCGCCCGCCTTCGGGCTGAGGTTCTGCCAGAAGACCGAGTGCAGAACGTGGCCGGACAGGTTGAACGCGAGGGACCGTTCGGTCGCCGCGACCCGGCTGAAGTCCTCCTTGTCGCGGGCTTCGTCCATCTGCTCGAGGGCGGTGTTCGCGCCCTTCACGTAGGCGGCGTGGTGCTTGTCGTGATGGAGCTCCATGATCTGGCCCTTGATGTGGGGCTCGAGGGCGCTGTAGTCGTATTTGAGGTCGGGAAGCGTGTAGGTCGGCATGGTTCGTCCTCCGCCCCTCCGAAAGAGCACGAATCGTGCCTGAGGAGGCCTGGCGCGAACCTTGCTCCATCGGGAGCTGGAGGCCAAACAATGGAACCAGTCGTCGGCATCTTTGCATCGCGTTCCGTCGCTGCGCGCGCCGCAGCGGACCTCAAGAAGGCGGGCTTCCCGGACAGGCGCGTCGAGATGCTCCTGCCGATCGACGCTCCCGTCAGCCGCGGCCATGCACAGCCGCCCGAGGACGATGCCGAGCAACCGGGCGTCGGGATGGCTCTCGGAGGAGTCGTCGGGGCGGCCGCCGGAGCGTCCGCGGGGTTTGGCCTGGGAGCGC